>NZ_PYCI01000017.1:0-67538 GCF_003015105.1 Chroococcidiopsis sp. CCALA 051
CAAAAAAACCCGCCCCTACGACTCCCGACTCCCTTAAATCAAACAAGCCCGAAAATCTTCTTTCAGCTTGTCTGCATCTAAATTGCGCCCGATAAAGACTAATTCGTTTTTTCTTTCGTCGTCAGATTTCCAGGGGCGATCGCGCGTGCCGTCAAATAGCATGTGTACCCCTTGAAATACATAGCGGCGATCGTCCCCATCAATGTTGAGAATCCCTTTCATCCGAAAAATATCGGGTCCCTGAGTTTGCAACAAGTAAGATAACCAATCGTTCAACTTTTGCATGTCGAGAGTTCCTGGTTCGACAATGGCAATGGAACCTACCGTTTCATCGTGTTCGTGGGCATCTTCTCCTAAAAAGTTGGGATCGATCTCTAGGGCGCGTTTGAGATCGAAGGCTTGCACGCCTAAGAGTGCATCCATACCCAATTCAGAGTTACGGGTGTGGTAGATTTTGGCGATCGCATTCATGCCACGAATTCGCCGTTCCAATTCTGCTAACTCTGTTTCTGAGACTAAATCGATCTTATTGAGCAATATCACGTCGGCAAAAGCAATCTGTTCTTGGGCTTCATCTGCTTCCCAGTGCTGCCAAATGTGCTTGGCATCTACCACTGTTACGACTGCATCTAAAGATAGCTGGGTTTGCATATCTTCATCGACAAAGAATGTCTGAATCACGGGCGCAGGATCGGCTAACCCAGTGGTTTCAATTACCAAATGGTCAAATTTATCGCGCCGCCGCATTAAATTACCAATAATCCGAATTAAGTCACCGCGCACGGTACAGCAGATGCAACCATTATTCATCTCAAAGATTTCTTCGTCTGCATCAATCACCAATTGGTTATCGATTCCTACTTCCCCAAACTCATTGACAATTACAGCTACTTTCTTACCGTGTTCGTGGGTCAGAATGCGATTGAGTAGGGTTGTCTTACCCGATCCGAGATAGCCCGTCAGTACGGTAACGGGGACTACATTATCTGCTGCTGTAGTTACCATAGCTCAACTTGTTTACCTTACATAATTTAGAATGATAACCATTCTTATACAATTTTACAGCCTGACGCGCACTACAATTTGCGCCGTAATTACTGGAGCGAGTAGCAGCCTGCGCTACAGCGACTTAAAATTAAATTTGGGCAGGCGAGCTAAATCTCTCTAACAGATAGAGACAGGGAGACAATTTCATTGTAGGGTGGGCAATGCCCACGATTAACTCAAATTACTATAGCACTCAGGGCGATAATTGTTTTTCAAAAACAATATAACAAAGATAAGATGAAGAAAGCATTCAATACTGGAAATTAAACAACAAATTTAATTCCACTCCAAGTCGTTCAAACAATTAATTAAGCCAGTCATAAAGTTATATAGCAATCCTATTTGATTCATGAACGTGGAGTGGGCTTCTAGCCTGCCGCAGGCTAGAAGCCCACTTTACAAATCATTGAGAACTGCTATGTATTGCTTAATTTAAAAAAAAATCGAATATTCTTTGCTCAGTATAGATTTATTAGTCGCTGGGCAATGCTTACCCTACTAAAATCTGAAACCGCCTCGGTCAGTAGATGTAAATCTCAGTTGTAGCCATAAATTGAATGACAACAAACTTTAAAAAAAACATACGAGCTGTTGCAAAGTAATAGAATTTTCTACTTTTAATTCTTATTTTAATAAATTTTTCGATTAAATTTTTATTTAAACCTAACACATAACAGTTTTCAAAAAGCCGACGATCTAATATAGATATCTATGAAAAAATCTCATTTAAAAAAAATGACTTTTAAAGTCTAAAGAATTCAATTAAAATTAAAACTGAAAAAAATCGAACCAGAAAATACAGAAAATGGTGGGTACTGATTTAAAGGACTTGAGCAATGAGTGAACGCATGTCCACGGGCATTTCAGGATTAGACGAAGTGCTGCATGGTGGATTAATTCCAGTTCGAGCTTATCTGGTGCGAGGAGGAGCGGGCGCGGGCAAGACAACACTTGGACTCAGTTTTTTGGTTGAAGGCGTTGCTAGCGGTGAAAAGCCGCTGTATATAACTTTAGGGGAATCCGCAGAGCAAATTCGCACAAATGCCGAGCGTATAGGTTTTGATACCCAAGGAATTACCTTCCTCGACCTCAGCCCAACATCAGACTTTTTTAGCCAAGTCCAGACTTACGATATTTTCTCGGCGGCGGAAGTCGAACGAGAACCGATGACGCAACAAATTGTAGAGCAGGTGCGATCGCTGCAACCGCAGCGGGTGTTTTTAGATGCGATGACTCAATTTCGCTATTTATCTAGCAATACATTTCAGTTCCGCAAACAAGTGTTGTCGTTTTTGCGGTTTTTATTAGAGAAAGGCGCAACGGTACTATTTTCTTCTGAAGATGGCGGCTCCGCACCAGATGACGATCTACAGTTTATGAGCGATGGAGCAATCCATCTCCACCAAAACTTGGAGGGACGTAGCATCAGCGTTACGAAATTCCGTGGCTCTGACTTTCGATCTGGTTTACATTTTATGCGCTTGACTGACAGAGGTATGGAAGTCTTTCCTCGCCTCCAGCCCGAAGTCCATAAGCGAGAATTTAAGCTAGAGGTCATTCCTTCAGGAGTACCAGACTTAGACGAGCTAATGCATGGTGGGATAGAGCGGGGAACAGTAACGTTGTTTACGGGTCCAAGTGGAGTTGGCAAGACATCCATCGGACTCCAATTTATGAAAGAAGCCGCAGGACGGGGGGAGCGATCGGTTGTTTATATGTTTGAGGAACCGATTGATGTCATGCTGCATCGTTGCGAAGCCATCAATATTCCAGTTTATGCCATGATGCAGCGACAAACGCTTTCTGTCATCCCGATCGAACCACTCCTCCACAGTCCCGATGAGTTTACCAATATGGTGCAACAGGAAGTAGAGCAGCAAAAGGCTCGGATTGTGATGATTGACAGCGTTTCTGGTTATCGAATTTCCCTGCGCGGTCGGGACGAGGATTTAGTGACTCACTTGCACGCCCTTTGTAAGTATTTGCAAAATATGGGAGTGACGGTGATTTTAGTGAACGAAACTGAAAGCATTACGGGCAACTTTCGGGCGACAGACATAGGTATCAGCTACATGACAGATAATATTGTTTTTCTGCGTTATTTGGAGATTCAAGGCGAGATCCGCAAAGCAATTGGCGTACTAAAGAAACGGTTGTCTAGTTTTGAAAAAACGCTGCGAGAGCTAGAAATTACTCGTTATGGAATCAAGGTTGGTCAACCCTTAACTCATTTGCGCAGCATCCTTAGTGGTACTCCCGAATGGATCGATAAAAACGGTGAGTGATGAAAAGCCAATTATACTGAGTGTAGATCGCAACCGTCGTAACTCAGAGCTGCTAGTTCAGTTTTTAGCGAAACAGGGATATCAAGTTCTTAGCGCGGCAAGTCAAACAGAAATCGAGTCCGTGTTAGAAAATACCAATAAGATCGAGTTAGTGTTGTTAGATATTTCTGGGTTCGATCGCCAAATTTGGTCTTTATGCCAACGGTTACAAGAGAAAGCCATTCCCTTCGTCGCGATCGCAGCACCTCATCAAGCGGGAATGCAGCAGGCGTGTCTGGCTCGCGGTGCACTCGGCTTGCTAGTTAAACCATTGACTGCTCAAAACCTATTACAGTTAATTCGCAATCTGCTACAGCGAGCGTGATGATTTTACGATTAACTATTAATGATTAACTATTAACTATGGGTCGAATTCTACTGCTGCTCGAACATCAAGAAAATCGTCGTCTGTTATCGGAGTGGCTAGCACCTCGTTATTCGGTCATTCTACCGGAAGTGGCAGCACAGGTAACGGAGCCAGCAGATTTAGATTCGCAACCCTTTGACCTATGTATTCTCGATGCTAGAGCATTAGATCGTTTTTGGGAATGGGTGCAAGCGAAAAGAACTGCCGAAAAACCAGTCTTTTTACCCTTTTTGCTAGTAACTGCGCGTCAGGATGTAGGATACGCGACTCGGCATTTATGGCAAAGTATCGACGACTTAATTACCAAACCGATTGAAAAAATAGAGTTACAGGCACGGGTAGAAATTTTACTGCGATCGCGCCAATTTTCACTTCAACTTCAGACCACAAATCAGCAACTTCAGCAACAAATAGTCGCCCGTCACCAAGCCGAGGCGGGAGAAGAACGAGCGATCGCCGCCCAGCACCAAAGTGAAATCCAGTTTCAGCGCTTAATTAACTCTAATTTAATTGGGGCGATCGCTGCCGATATAGAGGGGAACATTACAGATGCCAATGATGCCTTTTTAAGAATGGTCGGTTATACCCGCGAAGACTTAAAGCAGGGAAAGATCCGTTGGAATGATATGACTCCACCAGAGTATCGCGATCGCGATCGCGATTCGATCGAGGAGTTAAGAAATACGGGTGTTTGTAATGCGTTTGAGAAAGAGTATATTCGAGCTGATGGCAGTCGGGTTCCGGTGCTAATTGGAGTTACTGTGGTAGAACGCTCTCCCCGTTTAAATTGTGTTGCTTTTGTCCTCGACATTACCCAACGCAAGCAAGCAGAAGCAGAAATGCGTAATGCTTTAGAAAAAGAACGCGAATTGAACGAATTGAAATCTCGGTTTGTTTCAATGGTTTCTCATGAGTTTCGCAACCCACTGAATTTGATTTCTGGTACAGCTCAACTGTTGGTTCGCAGCAATAACAAACTATCCGAGCCGAAAAAACAAGAATTGCTCCAACGTCAGCAAGCCGCAGTCAATCGGTTGATCGAACTGTTAGATGATGTACTTACGCTCGGTCGCGCCGAGGTTGGCAAATTAGAGTTTAATCCAATTGAGCTAGAATTAGAAGCATTTTGCCGTCAGTTGGTAGCAGAAATGCAGCTGACAGCTAAAGAAGCACACGCGATCGCACTTGTATCTCCAGGCAAACGTTTCACCGCCAAAGTGGATAAAAAGCTTTTACAGCAGATATTGACCAATTTACTCTCAAATGCAATTAAATATTCACCCCAAGGTGGAGACATCACGCTTGATCTTACTTGTCAAGAAAACGAGGCGATTTTCCGTGTCAAAGACGAAGGGATTGGAATTCCTCCCAAGGATCTACAAAGGCTGTTTGAATCGTTTCATCGCGCCAGTAATGTCGGTGGTATTCCTGGAACTGGATTAGGGCTAGCAGTCGTCAAGCAAGCGGTAGAATTGCATCAAGGCGCGATCGCGGTTGAGAGTGAAGAGGGAGTTGGTACTACATTTACAGTTACGCTACCGATGGATCGCTAGAGTAGAAAAGGCAAAACGATCTCTGCTAGTTCGGCGGCATACTCTTCATACAAACCCAATGAACCTGGTAGCGTCTTAGTTTGCACTCCTGGTAAAGTTGCCAAAGCTTCCATTTCTGCCCGTGACTTAGGCGGAGACTGTTCTCCAATTACAACCAACACGGGTATGGAGAGAGATTGAAACCAATTGAGAAAATCTTGACGCTGTTGCACCGGATCTAAATTCCCAGTCACGAAAGCAGCTGGAGCAAATCGCGCCCCTGGTTGCTGAGTAATTTCCCATTTTTGTTGAATGAACTCGTCTGTCAGCTTTGTCTTGTCTGCATAGACGTGACTGCCGTACATGTAGCGCAAAAAGCCAGGTGTGGTATTCATCTTATACAAAGCCTGACCGAGAACGGGCGATCGCACGGCTTGCCTCACCGTCCCAGCAACTTGTTTATTGACACCCATTACTGTTAAAGGACCCCGCCAAGTAGGTGCGACGAGGACAATTTTTGAAAAAGCTTGCGGTTGAGTGGCTGCCAGTTGCATTGCATAACCAGCAGCATGACCAGCAGCGATAACGATAATTGGAGTTTGAAACGTGCTATTAACAAAGTCTTTTAACAACTGCTGATATAACTCAGGGCGATAGTCGAGTGGAAGGCGAGACGATACGCCAAAGCCAATCCAATCGAGCGCTACAGCTTGAAAATGCGGAGATAATAACTTTGCCAGTTGCGCCATTTCTCCTCTAGTAGAAACGGTGCTAAAGGCAGGTAAGAGTAGAACGGGCGTTCCTTGTCCCAGAGTTTCGTAGACTAGCTTGAGGGATTGTCCTTGCCAAGACCAGGGAAATTCGCGCACTTCCCCACCCATAACGCTAGCTGGTTGAGTAGAGGCTAGATCGGTCGATTGGGTAACAGTCATAAGACAAATACTAAAAATGATTCTCAACACCTCTATTTTAGAAGAGAGTCGTAGGGGCGGATTTTTACAAAATATTTATGAAACAACCCAGAATTGGGCGAATAAACCCGCCCGTACAGGAGTCGGGAATGAGAGGCGATCGCATTTTTACATTTCAGCTAATTTTGAACGCCAGAACTTGTAGAAGCGGGTTCACTTAAAACACTATTTATACAGAAAAATTCCGTTTAAGATTCGCGATCGGATGTTGTTGTAGCTGGTATTAAATGTTACTAGCTGGGAACACTAAATCCATCACCAGCCACAACAACGATTGAGTATTGGTGAGGACGTAACCGACAGATAGGCTGTCGGTGTCTAGAGTCAAATGAACGCGAGGTCATCGGCATTTACCCAACTACCGTTGATTGGTGTAACTTGGTGCTAGAAACTCTGCAATTTCTCGATCGTTCACCCAACCTCGCACCACAATCATCTATTGAGTAAACAGCCGTAATCTCGTAAAACCGTTACTCACTTGCTGTTTCTACAGCCGTGGTAGATTCTGGGATGGGATTCGTGGATGAACCAAAAGCAACCCGTAAAAAAGGTGGAGCCAGAAAAGTTGTCAAAATTACCATGATAATAATCGACACCTCCAACGGCTTATCCAAAATGCCGCTAGCTGAGCCGATGCCAGCAAACACTAGACCCACCTCACCTCGAGGGATCATCCCAACCCCGATCGCGAAGCGATTGATTCCGGGTAGTCCAAACACTGCCCAGCCCGTCACCAGTTTGCCAACGATCGCCACCCCTACCAAAAAGACAGCAATCAATAGTCCTGCTCGATTCTCCGGGACTGCCGGGTTCAAAACACCGAGGTCGGCACGCGCTCCCACCGTCACAAAGAAGATTGGTACTAGTAAATCGGCGATTGGTTTGATTAATTCATCTAACTCGTTCCGGGCATCGGTTTCATCGAGCACTAAACCCGCTGCAAAGGCACCCAAAATCGCTTCGAGATGAATGGCGTTACCTAAAAATGCCATAAAGAAAGCGAAGATGAATGCCGGAATAACAATATTTCCACGGGTTTTGAGCCGATCTACGATCGCCACAAAACTTTTGTTAAAGACACCCCCCAACAAAATTGCTCCAATCAAGAATGCTGTAGCACTGACAATCAAGTAAATGACATTGGCGACATCAATCTCACCGGTTTTGGCTAAGCTGGCGACTACAGCCAAGACAATAATGCCAAGGACATCATCAATCACCGCCGCGCCAACAATGATTTGCCCTTCTTTGGATTTGAGTTGACCTAACTCTGCCAACACTTTAGAGGTAATGCCGATACTCGTTGCCGTTAACGCAGCTCCCGCAAAAATCGCTGGAATTGCGGCTACATGAAAGAGCATCATTAACCCTGCCGTACCCGCCGTAAAAGGTGCTGCGACTCCGACACAGGCGACAACCGTGGCTTGAATGCCCACTTCCTTCAGTTGCCGCAGATCGGATTCCAGTCCAATTTCAAACAGCAGAATAATCACGCCGATTTCAGCCAGAACCGAAATCACTTCACTTTGCGATTCAAAGATTCGGGTCAGCGCCTCCGGTGCCAATTGATTTAACCCTTGCAACGCCGTCATAATTACCGAGTCAGAGGCAGACAGCCCCCCTTCGGGAAAGATCACCAGGTGCAACGCCGAAACGCCGACAATCACACCAGCGACCAGTTCCCCCAGGACGGGTGGAAAATCCAATCGCCTGGCGACCTCTGCGCCAAACTTGCTGGCCAGATAAATTACTACCAGCGTCAGCAATACGCCAGACAGAATAATAGGTGAATCCTCAGCAACAACGGTCGCCAGGAATGGTAGCGGAGTCATGAGAGCGGCTATCCCCGCACTGAAAGGAGGCAGAATGTTGGACAAAATCATGAGTTTAAAGCGATGAAGGTTAAGGGTTTGAGGGAGTCATAAAACTGCGGGGGGTACTAACGTTTGGAGTAACGGCTACCAAAAAGCCGGGGTCATGACCCGGCTTTTTGTGTCTAAGTCGTCTCGATTCAACAGCCGTCTGGTCCACAGAAACTGTGCCCGTACAGGACCTCCGCGTCACAGATATAGATAATGCCCGCATAATCGAGGAAAAACTTCACTCCAACCTGATCCGCAATATTCTCGGCCATATCCCGATCTGGGGTAAGTATCTCGAACTTTATATTCGCTGTGGTGTCAGAAACGCTGGGTTGTCCCGACGATCGCACGTTGCGACTGCCTTTACCGCCAGTCTCCACCACCGTATAACCAGTCGCCCCAGCTTCATCGATAATATTGGCGATCTTTTTCAGCAGAATCTTTTCCGTAACGA
The DNA here is from genome assembly GCF_003015105.1 of Chroococcidiopsis sp. CCALA 051. NCBI lineage: Bacteria > Bacillati > Cyanobacteriota > Cyanophyceae > Chroococcidiopsidales > Chroococcidiopsidaceae > Chroococcidiopsis > Chroococcidiopsis sp. CCALA 051. Next base: position 8,558 of record NZ_PYCI01000017.1, read on the forward strand.
TGACAAGCTTTTTAGCTGGCTTAGCCATGTTAATTACCTCCTTACCTCTGTATCTCGATCTTAATATGTTGCTCTACTTGGTCTGCCGGGACAAGGGAGCGCCGACAGACCGCGACCCGTCTGGGACTAGCCGCCGCCGATTGCCTGGGCAAGCCCGAGGAAAAACGGTATACACAAGCCGATCGCAACGGGCGTACCGATGGCTGTGGAGGCACCGATGTAGGCGGAGGGATTGGCTGACGGAATACCAGCTCGCAATGTGGGCGGGCCTGAGATATCTGAACTGGAGGCGGCGATGACGGCTAGAATCACGACACCGCCAAGGCTGAATCCTGTGGCGTAGTGGGCAATCAGGCCGAGACCGAAGGCGATTAGCCCATGCACAAACGGTGCCACCAGGCTATACACGACATACCACTGGGCTACCTTGCGTAGTTCGCCAATCCTTGACCAAGCTTCCATACCCATAACCAGCATCAAGACCGAAAGCAAGCCGCGGAAGAGGGGGTCGTAAAAGCTTTCATAGACACTTTCCGGTCGGGTGAGGATGCCAAGAGCAATGCCGAGCAACATTGCCGATAGGGCAGGTCCCTGGAGGCTTTCCTGTACGATCGGCCAGATCTTGACTCGATTATCCGCAGAATCCTTCTGCTTGCGATACTCTTGTCGGTTGCCGGGATAATCTTGCCGATCGGGATAATCGCCTGCCGCAACGGGCTGCTTGCTGAAAGATTCCTGCTTGCTGAGATACTCGTCTGCTGTCCTACGCTTCTTCCGGTTGAGATAAATGTTGGCAACCACAATTGCAGCGACGAGTGCTGGGATATCCATGAAGGGATAGAGTGCGGCAGCCCATGCCTCATAAGACATTTTTTGTTCTTCCAAAAGCGTTAGGGAGGCAGCCATCGTAGAGCCACTCACGGCACCAAACAACCCCCCAGTCGCGATCGCATCCACGGTTTTGACCTTTGGCAGCTTGGCCAATGTATAGCGCGCGATGAATACAATGAGAATCCCGACTGCTACCGAAAACGCTGCGGGTAAAATCATCTCCGTCAAGTTGGAATTGCGGATCGCAATACCACCGGTCAGACCGATTTTGGTGAGCAGCATGAAGACGATGATCTTAACAATCGACTCTGGAATTTGCAGTTGGCTGCCGAGAGAGGCAATGACCATACCACCAATTAAAAAGCCGAGTGTCGGGGACTGCAACTGCTTAACGAAGTCCATTAAAAAATAGGACAAAAAATCCACGAGTACCTCCTTATACCTCCTCTGACGAGAAGTATTGCAATGAATGAACTAAATGAACTTTAGCGAGTTAAAGAGAGTAAGAGTGAGGCGCTTCACCCCTACAACACAGGTGTTGCACGAGAACCTGTAGACAGGGCTTATGGCTATTGACCCGGTCGGTTCAGACGACGTTGGGGTACCGCCAAACAGAGCGGCAAAAAAGCCGCCACAAACTGCCCCATAGAGTCCACCGCGGGGACCCACCCCAAAGGCAACGCCGAATGCACAGCCGGGGGTAATGAGACAACGGCAGCCGTGACACCGCCGAAGATATCGCCCCGGAGGTTATTAAACTGGATGAGATTGGTGATTGCCATAATTGAGGTAAACGAACGGTAGATCGAACTAACTAGAAGCGACCCATTTCATAGCAAGGATCGGCTATAGGTAAAAATCGGCTGGAGAATGGAACTTGGCATCTGCGATCGCGCTTAAAGAAGTCTCAACAGCAGACTGCCGAGAATGATTGTCGAACGACTTCAAGTTCTGAAAAACTAAATCGTAATAGTTAAATCATTTGTATATTTTTAACTTTACGCCACTCTGAGTAAGCTTACTTATTAATCAATCAAAAAAAAAGCTTTTGTTTGCATAGAAATTTATCTATGGTTTTTAGATCGCTAGCACCGCGAAGCCAGCAGTCGGGGACAGCAGCCCAACAAGTCGTTGCAGCGGCGGAATAAAGGTTATTGTCAGGAATCATAAGTCACTAGCCGCCGCTGATTTGAGCCGTTGTGTCGCTTTCTTGTTTTGACAAAGTTCGTGATGTATATTCAAGAACTATGAGTTCAAATCAACAACAATTTCTACAAAATCTTTACAATGCTTTCAACAAGCGCGAAATTGAAACAATCATTTCGTTTATGCAACCGGACGTAAAATGGGCGAACGGAATGGAAGGCGGTTTCGTTTACGGGCGCGACGCAGTGCGCGAGTATTGGACGAATCAATTCAAGATTATTCAACCGCAACTCGAACCATTAAATTACGAAACGGATGATAACAATAGAGGTGTCGTAACAGTTCATCAAATCATTAGAGATTTGCAAGGCAATTTGCTCGCGGATATGACTGTTCGGCAAATCTTCACAATCGAGAACAATTTGATAAGTCTTTATGAACTCGGCGAGAGCGAAACAATACAAGCGACAATTCAGAAGGCTGGAACATCCAATTAGCGACGAAATCTTTAGCTGTTAATTCTTCTAACAATTGCACTTCATAAGATATTTGCTTTTGAAAATAACAGTGCGGCACAACAAATCAATGGACGTGAGGGCGAAACAGCGACTTTGTTATTTACGTCTTGCATAAAATTTTGCGTTGACACTGGCGATTTCACCCCAAGTCATCTCAACCGTTAAACCGCGCCAACCACTGTGAGTGTATGAGTTTTGAGCGAACTTGAGCGATCGCTATGACAAAAAAGTGAATTCTGTATAGTAAAGCAGATCGGCCAGTTAATCGATAGTTAACGCAATCTAAACTCTCTACGATTTGGCAGGGCGATCGCTTACAATTGCTGTGTCAATCGGCACATCATCGATCGCATTTCAAACTCTGCTTAGTCTATTGATTTTGTCTCCTCAATCTAGTTCTAGAGGAACTAAAACTATGAAAAGACTACTTGCCCTGCTGCTGTCTAGTTCGGTACTCGCTTCAGTGCCGCTAGCAATCTCACCTCGTGTCCTAGCTCAATCGTCCACCTCCACTCCAACGACTCTTGAAGCCGTCCATCCTAACGGCACGAGCTTACAAATTACAGACGCAAGATTTACCAAAACCAACATCTCGCTGAATCTTACTGCGGTCAATCGTAGCTCCCGTAAAATTCAACTCAATAGCACCAAAGGGATGGTTTTAATCGATAATTTGGGCAATCGATACTTTATGGAACCCCCAGAAACAAATCGATATTTAGCGATGAATCCTGGTAAAACCTCGCAAGGTTGGCTGACCTTTCGGGGTGGACTTGCACCTCAAGCAACCTCCCTCATGTTAGTCACAAATAGTCGCAGGGGGTTAAAGACCGATCCTGAAACTCAGTATCCGCTCCTGACCCTGCAAATTCCCATCGGACAGACCGTTACTCGTGGGCAAACTGCGCCATCTCAACCGAGACGTTCTGCGAATGCCGGATGGGTGACTCCGCCGTCTTACACCATTCACGGACGCAAAATTCAGCATCCTACGGGTAATTTTGACATTCGATTACAAAATGGGGCGCGGCTGCACGTCAGGTCGCCTAACGTTAGCTCCTCTAACACCAATTCAATTCGGACGAATCGAATTAGCACTGCATCAGCGACTGCTCCGGTGAGAACAGAACGGGCGGCTCTGTCCTACTCGGAGCAGGGCTTAAAAGTTCAACATCCCAATGGAACAGTATTACAAGTGATGGGAGTTCGCTTTGCAGCCGATCGCATCATCGTGAATGTAGCTGTCGTCAATCGATCGCCTAAAACAATTAAACTTAACACGAATCCTCAAAATTTGATTCTGATTGACAATTTGGGCAATCAATACGATATTATTACCGCGATCGACAATCCTAGAGTAGAAGTGGCTTCCTACAGTACATTTAACGGTGACTTGACCTTCGCCACTCGCTTAGATTCAAACGCGACTTCACTCACCCTAATTACGAATCAACAATTTCATGGTCTACAAAGAGATACAACTTCACCTCGATTTGTCGTCGCGTTGCCACTCAATCGATGAGAAGATTCAGGCTATTATCTGCCGCCCCTCACTTTCGCAATTATGCTATTAAACGACACAATTGAAGAAATTTTGATTCATGCCACCTAATAAGTAATATTAGGTGGCATAGCCATGAATCAAGCAATACAATATGAGTTATTTCGGCAATATCAAGTATTACCCAATTAACTCTTTGACCTTATTCATAATTCCTGCTGGGTCAATTCCCTGATGTGGGTATTGTTCCCACAAACCGCCACAACCTTCATGATAAGTACCGAGGTGAGCGTATTTAGGAGTATAGCCGCGCTCTAATAACCAAGAACCGAAACGACTACCCAAGCCAGTGCGACGGTTAAAGGCTTCCGCAACCACTACAAAGGAAGTTTTGCCGATTTTTGCCATCGTCTCCTCATCGACAACATTCAGCGTGGCTTTATTAATTAAACCCACATCGATTCCTTCTTGCTTCAGACGCTCTACAGCATCGAGGGAGCGGTACAAGGCATCACCAAAGCTGACGATGTAACCCGCAGTTCCTTCCCGCACGACTTCATCTTTACCAGGGACGAATTTGTAGTTGCTGCCAAATAAGTCGTTACCGTTACCGTCGAGAATGTTTGGTACTTTGGAACGTGTAGAGAAGATGAAACGCAAACCAGGAGCGCTAAATACAGCATTCACGCAAGCTTTCATCTGATTGGCATCGGCGGGGAAATACAGCCGTGTTTCGTGACCGTCATCCAAGCCATTATCGGCAAACATATTGTTGATGCCAAAATGACAAGTATTATCTGCCATGTCATCAACACCTGCATGGGAAAAATGACAAAGGACATTGGAATAGTTCAACCGCGCCATCGTAATTTCAGAAATGCACATTTCTAGGAAGGCGCTGAATGTGGCAAAAACTCCTTGCTTGCCTTTTTCCATGCCAAATCCAGCCGCAGCCGAAAAGTTACCGCGCTCCATAATCCCAGAAGGAATGAAGATTTCGGGGTAAGCATCGTGAATCTTCTTCAGACCGCAGGAACCTTCTAGGTCGCTATCGATGACCATGACTTTTTCCTTGCGTTCCGTCTCGCTCATCCGACCGAGAACTTCTACCATTGCTTCGCCAAATACGTTGCGGTTAGCGCCTAATTTGTCGCCAGAACCGAGGAAAGTGTAACTATCTTTGGGTTTTTGGATGCTCTTGATATGTTCGACAGCCGCCGCTTGTCCGCGAGATTCGAGATATTTCAGCGCCAAGTCTACCGAAATCACGTCATGACCGTGGGTAGAGCCTTCTAAGCCTTCAATTCCGGGACACATGGGACGCTTGTTAATCACCGCGATCGCGCCTGGTGTAGTTACAGCTTCGCATAGGCGACGATACAAATCATCAATATCTTCACCATCTCCCTCAAGTACTTTCAACCCATGACCTTGCAGGGTTTTGGCAACGCTGAAACCAGGCAAATATTTAGAAGGATGTCCGGCGATCGTTACATCATTATCGTCGATAATTAGCTTCACGTTGAGGTGTTGGGCGATCGCTAACCGTGCTGCTTCCGCGTCATTGCCTTCTTGCTGCGAACCGTCCGAACCCAAGCAAAATACTGCTTTGCCAGGATTTGCCATTGCCACACCGTTAACATAGGGCCACATATGTCCCAGCCGTCCGGAACTAAACTGCACGCCAGGAGTTAATCCTAGTTCGGGGTGTCCTGGTAGTTTAGAATTTGCTTCGCGATATTTCAGCAGTTGTTCGGCTGGTAATTCACCGCGTAAAGCTGCCATTAAATATTGAGTGCCGACTCGGTGTCCCGCTTCATCAAAGAAAATTGGCACGAATTTATCCGGCGCTCCCCGAAAGAAGGCATCGAGAATCATGACTTCTGGTACGGTGTCGTAGGGTCCACCTGTATGTCCGCCAACTCCTTTCGCAGCTCCAGTTGCCGTAAATAAAACGATCGCATCGCGACAAAGTTGAATATTTGCTTTTAAAGTTTCTCGCTGTTCGTTTGTGAGGACGGGGTTGCTTGGATCGAGTTTCAGAGGTTTGTATGCACCGAGATCGATAGGGAATTTAGTAGCGGTGATAGTCATGGCTAATGTTTTAGTTACGAACTAATAGTGGACGGGTCAACTATGCGGAAAAGCTGTATTAGTCGCTTCTACCAGCAAAGCAGTCTGCGGGAATCGAGTCAATCGGTTGTTTCTACAAAAGCGCAGTCACGAGCGATACACTCAAACGTGCACAAGTATGCTTGAATTATGCTTGAATTCAGTTATAAGCACTGACTAACATGCAAAAACCTGCATGTTTATGAGTTTATACTTATAAGGGTGCAATTTCAAGATTGAAAACGCAATTTCAGGCAGAGCGACTATGCTAACCGCAGAGAGACGGCAATACATCTTAGATATTCTGCGCCGCGATAAAAAGGTGCTGTCATCGGAACTCAGTACGGCGCTGAATGTTTCTGAGGATACGATTCGTCGAGATTTGCGTGAATTGGCAGAGTCGGGTTTGTTGCAACGGGTGCATGGTGGGGCGCTTTTGGCTTCACCTGCGATCGCGAGTTACGCCGATCGCCAAAAACAAGCACCGAAAGAAAAAGAGGCGATCGCCCGTGCTGCGGCAAAATTAGTTTGTGCGGGGCAGGTGGTAATTTTGGACGGGGGTACGACGACGCTTCAGGTAGCTTGTCATTTACCGCTAGATTTACAAGCAACTGTCGTCACAAATAGCCCGCCAATCGCCGTTGCGTTGGCAGATCATCCCTATATTGAAGTCGTGATGTTGGGCGGACAGCTTTATAAAAAAGCCATAGTTAATGTTGGTGCGGCTACTGTTGAGGCGTTACGGATGATTCGTGCCGATTTGTGCATGTTGGGGGTATGTAGTTTGCATCCAGAAATTGGGATTAGCGTGACGAATTTAAATGAGGCGTACGTCAAACGAGCGATGATTGCAAGGGCGGCGGAGGTGGTAGGATTGGCGACAGCTGCGAAATTAGATACGGCTGCATCTTATGTAGTTGAATCGATTCACGCTTTGACTTATCTGGTGACTGCGTCGACTGTATCGGATCGGGTGTTGGCTGCTTATAAAGATTTGGGGTTGGCGATCGTGCGTGAGGAGGATGGGGACTGATTTGTGTCACGCAAAGACGCACCAGCCGCAGGCGAAGCGAAGCGTTAGGCGCGAAGAAGATCGCTAAAGAGATCTTTGGTTGCGATCGCCATTTCTTCTACGTGCGTTCATCTGCGTTTAATTGCAGAAAAAAGGGGTTTTCGCGAAAACCCCAGACCATAAGTAAACAGTAGGGGCGCACAGACGTGCGCCCTTCTAATAGGTATTTAGCCCAACAAAGATTTAGCTTTTGCCAATACGTTATCGACGGTGAAGCCAAACTTCTCCATGCAAACATTGCCAGGAGCGGAAGAACCGTATTGGTCGATGCCGATCGCGATTCCTTCGGAACCAACATAACGACACCAGCCAAAAGTCACGGCTGCTTCTACGGAAACCCGCTTTTTCACTGCTTTGGGTAGCACGGATTCTTTGTATTCTGGAGTCTGTTCTTCAAAAATTTCCCAGCAAGGCATGGAAACGACTCGTACTTTTTTGCCTTCACCGCGCAATTGCTCGGCTGCTTTGACGCAAAGTTGAGTTTCGCTACCCGTGCCGATTAAGATGATGTCGGGTGTACCTTCGCTGTCGGATATGATATAAGCGCCTTTGGTTACGCCTTCAATCGAGCTACCAGCTAGGTTGGGTAAGGCTTGGCGAGTTAAGGCGAGTACGGAAGGACGTACTTTGTTGCCCGAGCGCTTGCCTTTAGCTGCTTCGATCGCGACTTTGTAAGCTCCCGAAGTTTCGTTACCGTCAGCCGGGCGAAGCACGTACAGCTCGGGTATGACTCGCAAAGCTGCCATGTGTTCCACTGGTTGGTGGGTGGGACCATCTTCACCTAGCGCGATCGAGTCGTGAGTCATGACGTAGATTACGCCTGCTTCCGACAGTGCCGAAAGCCGAATCGCCGCCCGCATGTAGTCTGTGAAAACTAGAAATGTAGCGCAGTAGGGAATTAGCCCCGATCCATCTAGGGCAAGACCGTTACAAATAGAACCCATACCGTGTTCGCGCACGCCAAAGCGGATGTAGCGATTTTGGTATTGTCCTTTTTGGAAGTCGCCCGAATTCTTGAGCAGGGTATTGTTAGAAGGAGCCAGGTCAGCAGAACCACCAATCAATTCTGGCAGCACTTCCGCGATCGCATTCAAGCAATTACCGGAGTGAACGCGGGTAGCGATCGCTTTATCTTCTGGCTTGTAGGTGGGCAGAACTGAATCCCAGTTTGGGGGCAGTTCGGCTTCGTGCATCCGTTCTAGGGTGCGAGCTTCGTCAGCATATTGCTGTTTGTAGCGATCGAACATTTGGTTCCACTCTTGTTCGAGTTTTGCACCGCGATCGATCGCTTTACGCCAGTGGTTGAGTGCATCTTCTGGTACTTCAAACGGCGGGTGATTCCAACCTAAATGTTCGCGGGTGGCTTTAACTTCATCTTCGCCTAAAGCTTCGCCGTGAGCGTGGCGAGTATCGGCTTTCTTGGGCGATCCGTAACCAATGGTTGTCCGCACTTTAATCAGAGAAGGCTTGTCGGTGACGGCTTTTGCTGCTTCTATGGCTTTTTGAATGCCATCTAGATCTGTGTTACCGTCTTCTACTACCTGGACGTGCCAATTATAAGCCTCAAACCGTTTACCAACATCTTCTGTAAACGCTAGGTCGGTGGAACCGTCAATCGAAATGTGGTTGTCGTCATATAGAGCAATTAGCTTACCCAGTCCCAAGTGTCCGGCTAAAGAACAAGCTTCGCCAGAAACACCTTCCATGTTGCAACCGTCGCCTAAGATGACGTAGGTGTAGTGGTCGATGATGGGGAAATCGGGTTTGTTGAATGTGGCTGCTAGGTGAGCCTCAGCCATCGCAATTCCCACACCATTCGCGATTCCCTGTCCCAATGGACCAGTGGTAATTTCTACCCCTGGATTCATAAAGTTTTCTGGATGACCTGGGGTTTTTGATTCCCATTGACGGAACTGCTTGAGGTCATCTAAAGTTAAATCTTCATATCCAGTTAAATAGAGCAGGGCATACAGCAACATACTGCCATGTCCCGCCGACAGCAAAAAGCGATCGCGATTCAACCAAGCCGGATTTTTAGGATTAAACCGCATGAAGCGATCCCAAAGCACGAATGCCATCGGAGCAGCACCCATCGGCAGCCCAGGATGACCCGACTTTGCCTTTTCTACGGCATCAATTGCCAGAAAGCGGATTGAGTTAATACAAAGTTCTTCAAGGGATTGGGTTGCAACAGCCATAATTTCTAGTTTGTTAACGACAGTTCAGCTCGCAGTTGCGGCTCAATACATAAGATGCTAAATGCTTGGCATCGCCCTCGGCACGCATAAGCGATCGTCCCATACTTCGAGATCGCCATGCAAGCCTTTTTTTGAGGGAGCAGTGTAGAGACGTTGCATGTAACGTCTCTACACTGCTCCCTTAGACATATTTTTTAAATGCCAGGGTAACGTTGTGTCCGCCGAAGCCGAAGGAGTTGGATAGGGCAACGTTGACGGTGTGGGCGCGACTTTGATTTGGGATGTAATCTAAATCGCATTCTGGATCGGGGTTTTCCAAATTGATTGTAGGCGGAACCCGATCGTGGGCGATCGCCATGACTGTCGCAACTGCTTCAATTCCTCCCGAACCGCCGAGTAAATGACCCGTCATTGACTTGGTGGAACTGATGGCAACTTGATAAGCTGCTTCACCCAAGGCTGTTTTAATTGCCGCTGTTTCGCTCGGATCGTTGACTGGGGTACTCGTACCGTGAGCGTTGATGTAGTTTACTTGCTCTGGCTTAATTCCACCATCTTTGAGACACAGAGCGATCGCCCTGGCTGCGCCTTCTCCTTGAGGGGCAATTCCCGTCATGTGGTAAGCGTCGCAAGTCATGCCATAGCCGACAATTTCCGCATAAATTTTGGCTTTCCGACTCAGGGCGTGTCCTAATTCTTCCAGCAATAAAATTCCTGACCCTTCTCCCATCACAAAACCATCGCGATCGCGATCGAACGGACGACTGGCGTGGGTTGGATCGTCGTTGCGGAAAGATAGCGCCCGCATCGAGGCAAATCCCGCTACCGATAGGGGTGTAACAGCGGCTTCCGTACCACCACAAATCATCGCTTGGGCGTATCCGTGCTGGATCAGTCGAAATGCCTCGCCAATTGCGTTAGAACCCGCAGCACAAGCTGTTACAGGACAGGAGTTCGGTCCTTTTGCACCGACGTGAATTGCCGTTAACCCCGCCGCCATATTCGCGATCATCATCGGAACCATGAAAGGGCTACAGCGATCGGGTCCGCGATTGAGATAAATGGTTTGCTGTTCTTCTAAAACTTTAATCCCACCAATCCCCGTACCGAGCATGACACCGACTTGTTCGGCATTTAACTCGTTAATCGTAAACTGGGCATCGGCGATCGCCTGTAAACTTGCAGCAACGCCAAATTGTGCAAAACGATCCATCCGTTTCGCATCTTTGCCATCCATGTATTGCTGCGGGTCGAAACCTTTCACCTCTCCGGCAATCCGGCATCTATGCTGTGATGGATCGAATAATGTAATCGAACCAATACCATTGCGACCGCTTTGCAATCCTTCCCAGAATTCAACTGGATTATTGCCAATTGGCGTAATCGCGCCAACACCAGTCACCACAACCCGTTTTTTTTCCAAATCTGTCATAGCTCAATTCTCAGCCAGCTTCTTCACCCGTGAACTATTTGTCATATCCTTCGGGAAGGGCTATTCTTCGAGAAGCCCCCCTTCGGGTGTCTACGCCCTACGTCATTCGTCATTTGTCATTGCTGGCGAACAAAGGACAAATGACAAAGGACAAGTGACTAACACTTACGCGGATGTAGCAACTTTATTGTTGATGTAGTCCACAGCTTCTTGTACCGTGGTGATCTGTTCAGCTGCTTCATCAGGAATTTCAATATCAAATTCTTCTTCTAGAGCCATTACCAGCTCTACTGTGTCCAGAGAATCGGCATTGAGATCGTTAGCAAAATGAGCCGAGGGCGTGACCTTACTGGCTTCAACGCTTAGTTGCTCGGTGACGATTTTCTTTACTTTTTCAAAAATTTCCGTTTCGCTCATACGATGACTGTCCTTAACCAGTTGCTAGACCTTGAACTTAGGTAAAATGCTTTTGAGCATATTCATCTTATCGAAAAGCGCGATCGTATATCTCTCCACATGGTCTATTTTCTTTTTGTCACCAAATGAGAGGTGAGAGAGAAGGGTAGCCAGGATATCCTTCTCAGGCTCGATCTATCAGCGAGTTCTGGAAGAATTACGACTTCAATCTGTTTCTGTGATGACAAAGACTGTACGGGTTAACGTAGAAACCTAGTGGAAATACTAGCGATCGCCCAGGGCTATCAAACAATCACCTGCGACTATCAAAGCGTTAGCTTAGAGTTATATTCTTCTTACCCCTGACTCCTAAACCCTATTGACTATATTTACCATGTCATCTACAGCTTTAAAATACGCATATTACCCTGGTTGTGTCGCTCAAGGTGCTTGTCGGGAATTGCACCTATCAACTCAAGCGCTAACTCAAGCTTTAGGAATTGAACTAATAGAGCTAAAAAAAGCCGCTTGCTGCGGTTCTGGTACGTTTAAAGAAGATTCGCAATTGCTAGAAGATACTGTTAATGCCAGGAATATTGCTTTAGCAGAAGAATTAAACTTACCTCTTTTAACTCATTGCAGCACTTGTCAGGGTGTCATCGCTCACGTTGACGATCGCCTTAAAGAATCTCAACAAAGCGATCCAGCTTATCTAGATAAAGTTAACGGTTTTCTCCAAAAAGAAGGCTGTTCCCCCTATCGTGGCAGTACGGAAGTCAAGCATTTACTTTACGCGCTGGTGACGGATTATGGTTACAAGGCAATTCAGCAAAAAGTTACCAAGTCTTTGAGCGGTTTAAAGTGTGCGGCTTTCTATGGTTGTTACCTACTGCGCGCTCGTAAAACTATGCCCTACGACGATCCATTTAATCCTCAAGCAATGGAAAATATGTTTGAAGCAGTGGGAGCAACACCAGTCTATTATCGCGGACGCACGCAATGTTGCGGTTGGCCTCTTTCCAGTTATGCCACCGAACAATCATTTAAAATGGCAGGAATGCACATTCAAGATGCGATCGCCTCTGGTGCAGATTGTATGGTGACACCTTGTCCTTTGTGTCATTTAAATCTCGATTCTCGTCAACCAGAAGTTGAGAAAGTTATCGGGAGAAAACTTGGTTTACCAGTCTTACATTTTCCCCAATTAATTGCTTTGGCGTTAGGAGTTGCACCGAAACAATTAGGATTAGAACGACATATTGTTTCTACCCGTCCGGTGTTGGAAAAATTGGGATTGTGATTTTTGGATAAAAGAGGGCGGGTTTGTGAAGATCCTGACGTGAAAGAGGGCGGGTTTGTGAAGCTCTTCATTTTTATCAAAGCTCGTCAATAAACCCGCCCCTACAGCATTACGGACAAAATTATGTATTTTGACTTTTAAATTTTAACTTTTTACAAATGGTAACTGATTTTTATAAATATCATGCTTTAGGTAACGATTATATTGTTATCGATCCAAACATATCTAATTTAAACCTCAATGAGATAGCGATTAAACTAATTTGCGATCGTAATTTTGGTATCGGTTCCGATGGTATCTTATATGGACCTATCCTTGTAGGGGAAAAGATAGAACTGAGAATTTTTAATCCCGATGGTAGCGAAGCTGAAAAAAGTGGTAATGGGATTCGGATTTTTTCAAAATATTTAGTTGACGCTCAGTATGTCAAGACACAAAAATTTTATTTAACAACTTTAGGTGGTGAAGTTGCTGTAGAAATTTTGAACCCAGAAGCAACACTGATAAAAGTTGACATGGGAACTGTGACTTTTCAAAGCGACTTAATTCCTGTAACTGGTTTGCCCCGCCAAATGGTTGATACTGAATTGCAATTAGAGGGCTTATCTTTAAAAGTAACTTGTCTATCTATTGGTAATCCTCACTGCATCATTCCTATAGCACAAGTGTCGCGAGAACTTGCTGTTACTTTGGGTAGTAAAATTGAAAATCACCCAATTTTTCCTAACCGCATAAACGTACAGTTTTTACAAGTTCTCGATCGCCAAAATATTAAAATTGAAATTTGGGAGCGGGGGGCTGGTTATACTTTAGCTTCTGGTAGTAGTAGTTGTGCGGCTGCAAGTGCTGCTTATAAATTAGGCTTGGTGGATGATACAGTTAAAGTACATATGCCAGGAGGAGAAATTGAAGTTGAAATAGAAGGCGATCGCGTTTTTATGACTGGTAGTGTATCGGCTGTAGCTAAAGGTGAATTTGCCGAGGATTTTCTGAGATCTTTTTAGTGGACTTTTGTTTAAGTTTCTCAGATATAGATAAAGAAATGTTGATTAATCCTGAAAATATCCCGGAAAAATCGGGAACTAATTATCCTGAAGAGTTTAAATCATTTGTAGCAGGACGTTATCGAAAGCGATTGGGTAATGCAGCAGGGCTGAAAAACTTTGGCGTAAATTTAACTCGATTGATGCCTGGAAGTTATTCTGCTTTAAGGCATTGGCACACAAAACAAGATGAATTTATTTATGTCGTGTCAGGAGAATTAATTTTAGTTACTGATGAAGGCGAACAAATTTTAACCGCAGGTATGTCAGCAGGTTTTCCGGCTGGGGTTGCGAACGGACATCATTTAATCAATCGTTCAAATGCAGATGCAGTATATTTAGAGATTGGCGATCGCACTCCTAATGATGAAGCTGATTATCCTGATGTCGATCTAATTGCTAAATTGAATTCTGAAGGTTGGGTTTTCACTCGCAAAGATGGAAGTTTGTATAGTTAAGGTAATAAATAAAGTTTTTTATGAAAGAAATTTGGCAGCGCATAGACTTATGGCTTCAAGTCAATGCACCACAAATTTTTGAGACATTGCAATCTGGTGCTTCTGAGGCTCAAATTGCCGAGCTTGAAACAATACTCTCCATCAAGCTATCTGAAGATGTAAAAGCATCCTACCGCATTCACAACGGTCAGTCTATCTATAAAGAAGGATTATTTGAGGGACGAGAGTTTTTATCGCTCAACCGGATTCGAGATGAATGGGAAGTTTGGAAAGATCTTCTCGATTCTGGAAAATTTGAAGGCTATGAAAGCGACCCTGATAGAGGAATTCGCAACAATTGGTGGAATGAGAAATGGATTCCAATTACCTACGATGGAGCTGGTAATCATGACTGTTTAGATTTAGATCCAGCAGATGGCGGAACTGTAGGGCAAATCATGACAATGTATCATGATTCGAGCGATAGAAAGATTGTATCTTCAAGCTTGCGTGAGTGGCTTCAGAAATATGCTGATGAGTTGGAGTCGGGTCGGTTTATACTGCAAGAAAATTATGGAATACAACCCGTTGAATAACCTTGTATAACAGACAAACATTGAAATCTCTGAGCCAGACGCAACTAGAAACTTGGGTAATGCAAGCACGCAGGCATACTCAAGAAGGAAAACTACCTAAATACATTCCTCTATTAGCCCAAGCTAATCCAAATTGGTTAGCAGTGCAAATTCAAACTGTGACAGAACAAAGCTATAACGCAGGCGATACTCATTGTACTTTCCCGTTAATGAGTGTTGTCAAGCCCTTGGTTTTGCTATTTTTGTTACAGCAACTAGGTGCAGAAGTAGTCTTCTCTCATGTAGGAATGAAACCATCCGATCTGCCTTTTAATTCTCTGACTCAACTGATAGCAGATGAAGGTTTTCCTCGCAATACAATGATCAATAGTGGCGCGATCATACTTTGTTCTATTCTCCCAGGTATCAATGCATTTTCTCGCTGTGAGAATCTACGTTTGTGGCTGAATCAAACCGTAGGTTGTCAGCTAACTTTAGATAACCAAATGCTTGATTCTGTGCGTTCTTTACCTAACGATCGCAACCTTGCGATAACTCGACTATTAACTAAAGCTGGCAATATTCACTCGCCAGAAACTACTCTAGATGCATACAATCATGTTTGCTGTTTAGCTGGTACGGTAGCTGACTTAGCACGGATAGGAATGTTACTCGTACAAGCTCATGACGCGATCGCGCCCCAAAACCGTCGTATAGTAAATGCAACTATGACGACTTGTGGTTTATACCAAGCTTCAGCACGTTTTGCCTCAGAAGTAGGCTTACCGACAAAATCGGGGGTTAGTGGGGCAATTTTGTCAATTGTACCGACTCAAGGTGCGATCGCGTGTTACAGTCCTGGTTTAGACGAAACAGGTAATTCCAAAGCTGGTATATTCTTAATACAGCAACTCGCTCAAAATTTGAATTTAAGTATATTTGGCTAACCTTTATTTTTTGACGATAAGTTTTGCCCAAAACACTCCACCAGTTTTTGACTTCTCACTTTTGACTTTTGACTTTTTAAGATTCATTATTCAAAGTTTCAATCAGCAAATCAACTTGCTGCTGTCTTTGTTGCAAAAAAGTTTCGCACTGTTTTAACTGCTCTACAGCTTGAGTAAATTGCTCAAACACCTCTTCTAATTCTAACTCGCCTGCTTCAATTCGAGAGATAATTGACTCAACTTCTGCTACAGCTACTTCATATTTCCAAGCATCGGGTAAAGGTGAAGTGTTTGATTTAGTTTTGGAATTGGAATTACGAGACATATCAAAAGAATTTGCGAATAAGAGAGTTTGCTAAACGAACTTTTATTTTACATATTAGTAAGCTTACTTCAATAATAGTATAGGTGGTTAATGCCCACCCTACTACTTTTGAATTTTTTTGCTATTTATAGCCCACAAACAAAGGCATTCTACCAGGAAAATCCTTACTCAGTAGTTGGCGCTTCACGCCGTTCCGAGTCTCTTCTACTTGAATATCATAGTTTTTGTGTTCACCGTAAGCACTGACAGAATAAATCAATGACTGACTAGAGTTATTGCTAATAAATGCAGCTTCCTGCTTTTCTTGAGCAGTGAAGTCATGTACCGGATAAATTAAAGTCCCCAAAACTTCTGTTTTACCACCTTTAGTCGTATTAATTACAGAACCCTTCCCCTCAGTTTTTAATCCCAAAATCCAGAGCGTTCCACCTTTATTTTCAATTTTAGTACGTGCTGCATCTAAAGTTTCAACATTTAACTGCCTCGCCCAAACTTGATGGGGATAGTTAATTCGCAAACTAATTCCTACATCTTCTAAAAAGAGTTTGCCAGATTTGGGAAAGTCTTTGTATTCGTAACTGCCATGTTTAATTACAACAGTGCGTGGCGAAGCGTGTTCTACTGCTACTCCATACCCGAATTGTTCGATAATTAATGGCTTATCGCTATTTTGTTCGACTCGAAATACAATTCCACCACCATTGAGAATAGAAGAAAAGCCGACAATACGCTGCACTGAAGCCGGAACATTGAAAACTTTTTTATCGTGAGAAAAATATGTACCAAATGGAAAGTAAATAGTCGATTTACCTGAATCTAGTGCATCTTTTAAAGAATCAGTTTCTCCGTACCATTGAGGAGAAAAAGCCATCCAATTAGCTAAATTCTTATCCTCGAAAACTGGTGTTTCTTCAATTGGTAAATTGAGCGATTGCATTGGACTATCAAACAGATTATATATTTTGTCAGAGACGTATTCACTTACGCTTGTACCAGGAACTATAGTTTCTTTGTGATGAATTGCCGATTGATAACCGCTGGTATTTATATTTCTCGCATATAAATAACCGTTGTTTTCAATAGCACTGGCTTTTGCCGCACCACCTTGAAAATTGCCATCTACAACAATTATCATGCCCGCTGGTGCTTGATTTTGAATGACTGGTACAGAATTTTTACTCTGAAGTTTACGAATTGCTAATGTATTACCATCATTTAAAATACCTGCAACTTTTTGCTGTTGAAGTGTAATTTCCTCGAACGTAGGACCATATTCTAAGTTTTTAGTGACAATGCCGTAGTCAAATCCATTAATTTGTACGTTCTTAATTAAACAAGGTCCTGCCCATTGTCTCGACATATCTAAACCAACTTTTCCTTGTCCGTCACCAGAGCGAATTGAAACATTCCACAGAGAACCAAAATTATTAGAAATATAGTCAATCCCGATCGCGCCTGGATTATTTTTTCCCGTATCTACGGTTAAATCTGTAATATTTTGACGAAATGACATATTACCATCTATAGTCTGTATGACTGGTTTAGGAGCATTGCGATCGCCGAAACTTTTCGTCTTGTCTTTGAGTTTAATAATACTAATTTCCGCCCCTTGTCCCTGCCAACTCATACAGCAACCCTTCCAAGTTAAAGTATTGCTGATTAAATAAGTTCCAGCCGGAAAATACAGAGCTTTTGGCTTGCCAAAATAATCTTGTTCTTCGTCGCGTTCCTCATCTAGAGCTTTTTGAATTGCTGCCGTATCATCTGTAACGCCATCACCTTTTGCGCCATATTGAGTTTTAACATTAGCTGAGATAAAATCGCTTGGAAAAGCTTTTTGTATTGGATTGCGTTCGATTGTTTTATTAGTAAACGTAGTTGGCGTAATGGCATTACCAGATACTAAAGTTGGAGGTTTACTCGAACTGGAATTTTCTGTGGGTGATGGAGAAATAGGCTTTTTTGAAGGATTGGCGTTAGTTATATTAGAGCTAGCTATATCTACCACGTGTAAAGGTGTGGATCGTGAAAACTTTAGAGCTAATTGCGGTACTAGAAAAATTGCTGCTAAAGCTACCCATACAAATAAAATTAACAACCAAATAAATCTACGTAATTTCGCGGAAATTCTCATACAATACTTCTTCCTAAGCGAACGAAATTCGTGACGACAATAACTCAATTTATCTACACGAACTCAACATACTGTAGAAAGTTTTAACCTGTGACAGTGGCTTTTGTCTGTAGGGCTAAGAATTTTAGATTTCAGATTGAGAATTCTCGATAACTTTAACTTTGATTTTTCCTTGACTGAGCTGAATTAATAACTCTTGTCCTGGCGCTAACTGAGCAGCCGAACGAGCGATCGCACCGTTTTCTTGCCGAACTACAGCGTAACCCCGTTTCAACACTGCATGAGGATCGAGGCTAGCAAGTTTCTGTGCTAATAAATGACAGTGTTGCCGTGCTTTTTGCGATCGCTGTTGAGTTACCTGAATTAACTGCTGCTTTTTCCAATTTAAAAACTCAATCTCGCGCTGAATTTCTCGATCTAAGCGCAAACGCCCCAACCGACTGCTGAGAGAATAGTAGCGATCGCCTGCTATATCTAATTGTTGCTGTACAACTGCCTGTAGCGTCTCTATCCTCTGCCGATGCTCGGCATACACAACCGCTAAATCTGGTACAACAAGTTCCGCTGCTGCTGTAGGGGTATGGGCGCACACGTCAGCCACCAAGTCTGTTAAAGTCTCGTCCCGCTGATGCCCGATTCCCGTAATCACGGGCATAGAACACTCAGCTACTGCCCGCACGACTCTCTCATCGTTAAAACAAGCCAACTCCTCCACTGCGCCCCCACCACGGGTAAGAACCAACACCTCCGCCCTTCCGTCTCGTTCCACGCGCTCGATCGCTTTGACAATAGATGCTGGTGCTGGCTCTCCTTGCACGGTAGCAGGCGAAAACAGGACGGATAATCCAGGATAGCGACGTTTGAGAGTTTTTTGAATATCGCCCCAAGCCGCTGCTGTTGGTGAAGTGACAACAGCGATCGCCTGGGGATGAGCTGGCAGAGTTCTCTTCCGTTCTAGATCGAATAAACCTTCTGCCTCCAGGCGATCGCGCAACTGCCGCAGTCTCAACGCCAGCAATCCCTCCCCCACTGGTAAAGCCTGCCACACAGTCAGTTGATATTGTCCCCGCTGAGGATACAAACGAATACTACCCAAAACTACGATCTGCTCCCCTTGTACTGGTAGTTGAGCCAAGCGCGACAACTGGCTATTCCACACCACACACTTAATCTCAGCCTTTGTCTCTGGGTCTTGCAGCGTCAAAAACACACCTTTAGAGTGACGGCTAAGACTCGAAACCTCCCCCACAACCCACACTTGCCGCAACACCTCATCATGTTCCAGCAATAATTGAATATACGATGTTAGACCAGCCACCGAGATGACTGCCTCTTCTAGCTGAGACTCTATATAGGACATGAGGACAAGGGGGACAAGGCAGATAAATAGAGATAAATGCTAAAAAATGTAGAAAAAAGCCGAAATGTGCTTTTTAAACCTGAATTCCGAATTCCGAATTCCGAATTCCGAATTCTTACATATGCTATGCTGTGCTGGATAAATCTACTAAAATAGTATATCTGCACTAGTTAAAACTAGTTAAGTAAAAGTTTTTACACCTCCTATCCTAGAGGCGCGAATGGCTATTAACAATGATGTTGCTGGCAAGCAAAAAGCCCTGAATCTAGTCCTGAATCAAATCGAACGCAATTTCGGCAAAGGGGCGATCGTGCGCTTGGGAGATGCGACCCGAATGCGCGTGGAAACTATCTCTAGCGGTTCGTTGACGCTCGACTTAGCTCTAGGCGGCGGTTTACCCAAAGGGCGGGTAATTGAAATCTACGGTCCAGAGAGTTCTGGTAAAACGACAGTAGCACTCCACGCGATCGCGGAAGTCCAAAAAGCAGGTGGAATTGCTGCCTTTGTGGACGCAGAACACGCCCTCGATCCAACTTATGCAGCGGCTTTGGGTGTAGATATTGAGAATCTCCTCGTCTCCCAGCCAGACACGGGCGAAGCTGGTCTAGAGATTGTCGATCAGTTAGTGCGATCGGCGGCGGTGGATATTGTGATTGTTGACTCTGTAGCCGCGCTAGTTCCCCGCGCTGAAATCGAAGGTGAAATGGGAGATACCCACGTCGGCTTGCAAGCACGTTTGATGAGCCAAGCTTTAAGAAAAATCACGGGTAACATCGGTAAATCTGGTTGTACCGTAATTTTCCTCAACCAGCTACGACAAAAGATTGGCGTGACCTATGGCAACCCAGAAACGACAACTGGAGGTAATGCCCTTAAGTTCTATGCCTCTGTACGTTTGGATATTCGCCGGATTCAAACCTTGAAAAAAGGCACGGAAGAATTCGGCAACCGCGTTAAAGTCAAAGTTGCTAAAAACAAAGTTGCGCCGCCATTCCGAATCGCCGAGTTTGATATTATCTTTGGCAAAGGCATTTCTACATTAGGTTGTATGGTAGACATTGCCGAGGAAACAGGCGTAATTGTACGCAAAGGTGCGTGGTACAGCTACAAAGGCGAAAACATTGCCCAAGGTCGCGACAATACGATTAAGTATTTGGAAGAAAATACTGAGGTTGCTCAAGAAATTCAGAAACTCGTCCGAGAAAAACTCGACATGGGTGCTGTAGTCTCAGCTAACTCTGTGAAAGCTCACGAAGAAGATGAAGACGAAGATACGGATATGTCTGATGACGAGTAGCTTTTTTGTTTGAATCGGAGTAGAGACGTTACATGTAACGTCTCTACATTTCCTAGATCAAACCTTTGCCTTTTCCAACCATTGCATCACCGTTTCTCCCAGACGAATTCCATTGAGCCTATCGATTTCTCTGATCCCTGTAGGGCTGGTGACGTTCACTTCAGTTAGATAGCCACCGATAACATCAATTCCAACAAAATATAAGCCGTTTTGTTGTAGGCTGACAGCTAAATCCTTACAGATCTGATGTTCTCGGTCTGTAATTTCAGTTTTGGCTACCGTACCGCCAGCTGCCATGTTATTACGAAAGTCATCGCTGGTGGAAATTCGATTCACAGCTCCAATGGGTTCGCCGTTGAGTAGAATAATCCGCTTGTCTCCTTCTTTCGCAGCAGGGATAAATTCTTGCACCATCACGGGCATTTTGGCTTGGTAAGTGCTAATTTCTACAATTGAGTTGAAATTGCGATCGCCTTCTTCAAGATAAATAATTCCTTCACCTGCTTTGAGTCCCAATGGTTTGAGAATTGCTGAGCCTTTTGCTGCTAAAAATTGGCGAATTACTTTTTTATCCGCACTCACAATCGTCTCTGGCATCAAATGGGTAAATTGCAGGGCAAACATTTTTTCATTGGCTGCCCTCAACCCTTGGGGATTATTTACAACTAAAGTTTTGCTCCGGTCAATGAAGTCGAGAATGTAAGTAGCGTAGAGGTAGGGAATATCTACAGGCGGATCTGTCCGCATGAAGACAGCATCAAAATTTTCTAAAGGCATCCAGGTGCGATCGCTCAAATCGTACCAAACCAGTTCCGCCACCCAGCGCCCATCCACCAACTGCACTGGTTTAAGTTGTAACCGTTCTAAAACAGCCCATGCCTTACCTTCAGCTACCCCCAAGCGGCTAGCTTGAGTTATCCACACTTCATGTCCCAAGGCTTGCGCTGCTTCCATCAAAGCAACGCTCGTATCGTGACCTGGATCGAGTTTGTGGATCGGGTCGATAATAAAAGCTAGTTTTAAACTCAATGGCTTACGCTCCTTGAGCCGAGGTTAGCAGAGGATCGAGTTTGCCTTGGAAATCCAGATCGTAAATGTCATCGCATCCCCCAATGTGGCGGTCGTCGATAAAGATTTGGGGTACAGAACGGCGACCGTTTGCTCTGTGTGCCATCTGTTTGCGAGCGGCTTCATCACCATCAATACTGTACTCGATAAAATCAACGCCTTTTTTGGCAAGCAGTTGTTTGGCACGAATGCAAAACGGGCAGGATCTCCAGGTGTAGATTTCGACTTTAGGAGCCATAAAAATCTCCAATTTTTTAAGTTAATATTTTTTAAATTTTAGACCCTATTCCTCTGCTTCTCGATATAACTCTTGGAGAGATTGCTGTTGCGTCCGGCGAGACTGGCGGCGATATTTTTTCGTTTCTAGTTTGGGTTCGTACTGACTTTTACCCCGTTTGGTTTTCAGCTTTAAATTCGATTCAGGATTGGCTTGACGAGCTAGCTGTTCTCGATCGGCGATCGCCTCCTCCAACAAGTCCAAATAGTGCTGGTAACGTTCCCAGTCGCCCCGCACGACACAATTCGGTTCGTCGCGGTGCAAGCAATCGCTAAACTGACAACTAGCAACGGCTAAGCGTTGTTTTGCTTCTGGAAAATAGCTTGCTAACTCTTCTGGAGTACAGTCAAGATCGGGTTGATTAAAGCCAGGAGTATCGGCTAGCAATCCCCCTGTAGGTAATTCAAACAGTTCGACGTGCCGCGTCGTGTGGCGACCCCGCAACAGTTTCCCCGATACTTCTCCGACTCGCAATCCTGCTTCTGGGATTAGCATGTTGATTAAACTCGATTTCCCCACTCCAGAGGGTCCAGCAATGACGGTTATTTTCTCTTGCAGGCGCTGGCTCACTCGATCGACTCCAAATCCTTGATGGACACTGATAAATGAAGGTTGGTAGCCCCAGCGATTTAGGCGATCGCGCCAACTATTAATCTGCTGGGCTGAGAGCAAATCGCTTTTATTCAAGCACAGACAAATTTCTAACCCCGTAGACTCTGCTTTGACTAAAAACTTACTCAATTGATACGGGTCGAGGTCTGGTTCTGCCAAGGCAAATACCAGCAAAATTTGCTGCGCGTTAGCGATCGCCGGACGATCGAGCTGACTTTGACGGGGTAAGACTTCCCCAATTGCCCCTCGACCACCAGCCCAATCCGGTTCTTCTATGACAACGCGATCGCCAACCATGACTTGCTGTCCTAGCTTTTTCAACCGCGCCCGCCGCGTACACAAGAGAGCTGAGGGAGCTGAGGGAGCTGAGGGAGTTGAGGGAGTAGTTAATTCTGAACCTGGAGCATCTAACCTTACCCAGTAGTAGTTTGCTTGTACTGCTACTACCGTACCCACTAGAGGTGAAGTGTCCTCTATGAGTTGAATTTCAGAATTGTGCAAATCATTCATGCATGACTAACAAACTCTCAAGCTTAGAAAATTAGCAAATAGCCAAGATCGTTGAAAATAATTCCGAATTCCGAATTCCGAATTCACTTAACAGGATGCCTCACCTGAAGCACGAAGAATCCCTGACGTTCTTCAATTTGCTCGATCTGATATCCAGCCATTGTCAAACTATCCGGCACTTGCTCGATTGGTTCGCCTGGGTCTAGCCAGACTTCCAGCAAGCTGCCTGGAGTCATTTTTTCCAATCGTAGCTTAGTGCGAACAAAGTTAATCGGGCAGGGAGTCCCGCGTAGATCGAGTTGAGCATCGGCAGATGACAAAAATGATTGATTCATTTGTGGAACAGATTTCCCAAAAATCCTTCTATACCACCTTTTCCAGTGCGATCGCCCCGAATTTTAGCTAGCTTTTCCAGCAATTCTCGTTCTTCGGGAGTAATGCGGGTGGGAATATCGATTGAGATTGTGATGAGGTGATCGCCTCGACTGACGGGATTACCCAAGCGCGGCACGCCGTGATTTTCTAAAGTCATCACGGTGTTTGGTTGAGTACCAGCAGGCACGATCAATTCAGTCGGACCATCTACCGTATTAACTTCTATGCGGCTGCCTAGAATTGCTTGCAAGTAGCTGAGTTTAATTTCTGATAGAACGTTAATCCCGTCGCGGCGAAATTCTGCGTCTTCGTTGACAAAGATGTAAACGTATAAATCTCCTGGCGGACCATTGCGATCGCCTGCATCACCTTCTCCAGAAATGCGCAAGCGCGTACCGTTGTCAACTCCGGCGGGAATGGTGATTTTTAACTTCTTCGTTACCTGCCTCGCACCTTTCCCGTCGCAAGCCTCGCACTTGTCTTCAATCATCTGCCCCGTACCGTTACACGTGGGACAAGTAGACACCTGCGTAAAACTCCCAAAGGGAGTGCGGGTAACGCGCCTTACCTGACCCGAGCCACTACAAGTCGTACAAGTACGCGGTCGAGTTCCAGGCTTTGCACCAGAACCGCTACAAACTTCACAAGTTTCTAGGTGAGAAATGCGAATTTCTTTCTCTCCGCCAAAGACCGCTTCTCTAAAATCTAACTTCAAATCTAACCGTAGGTCGTCACCACGGACTGGTCCGCTCCGCCGCCGCGTCCCACCTTGAGCGCCCGCACCACCAAAACCGCTAAAGAAGCTTTCAAATATGTCAGCAAAACCGCCAATATCGCCAAAGTCTTGAAAACCTGCTGCCCCAGCACCAGCTGCGACACCAGCTTCGCCAAAGCGATCGTAACGCGCCCGCATTTCCGGTTCCGATAACACTTCGTAAGCTCGGTTGATTTCTTTGAACCGCTCCTCAGCTCCAGTTTCCTTATTCACATCGGGGTGATATTTCCGAGCGAGGCGACGATAGGCGTGTTTGATTTCTTCTTTATCCGCACTGCGGGAAACACCCAGAATTTCGTAATAGTCACGAGCCATAGAGCGCTGCTGGTTTAGTGGTTAGAAGAGGGATGAATCTGTTGCTGTCCTGCGGCGATCGCGTTTCAGCATTAGTTACTAAAGTTCCATAATCACTGTAGACAAATCACCGTACTTTCAACAAGGTGGCAAAACCGATCCTTTAGAGTTAGGGAGCAGGGAGCAATGTAGAGACGTTACATGTAACGTCTCTACGAAATAACCATTCACTACTCACTATTCTTCAATTGCTTCGTAGTCTACTGCATACGTACTATCGTCTCCAAAGGAAGAAGTGAAGGTGTCGTCCATACCTGATGAAGTAAAAGAGCTACTGCGATTGGCTTGTTCGTAAACGCTGGCTCCTAGAGCAAATAAGTTTTGCTGGAAGTCTTGCAGTCTTTGTTCGATTGCTTCAACAGTGGAAGCAGGATCGGCAAAGGCTGCTTTGAGTACGGCGACTTTTTCATCTGCCTGAGCTTTAAACTCTTCAGTAATTAGGTCTTTATTATCTCTCAAGGTGACAAAATAACTTTGTAACAAGTGTTCTGCTTGGTTTTTCAGTTCGATCAGTTCCAAGCGTTTTCGATCTTGCTCAGCAAACATTTCTGCTTCTTGGCGCATCCGTTCTACTTCACTTGCACTCAACCCACCCGTATTCGTGATCCGCAAGGATTGTTCTCTGCCAGTGCCTTTGTCTGATGCTGCTACTTTTAAGATGCCGTTGACATCGATCTCAAAGGCAACTTCAATTTGGGGCGTGCCTCTAGGAGCAGGAGGAATTCCTGTGAGTACAAAACTTCCCAAAGTTTTGTTGTCTCGCGCCATCGCTCTTTCTCCCTGAAGAACTTTGATTTCCACAGAGGTTTGTCCGTCGGTAGCAGTCGAGAAAATTTGCGCTTTACTGGTGGGAATTGTGGTATTGCGTTCAATAATTTTTGTAAAGACTTCCCCTAAAGTCTCAATTCCCAGAGAGAGCGGAGTTACGTCCAGTAGCAAGACATCTTCGACTTCGCCCCCCAACACTCCACCCTGGATTGCCGCGCCTAGTGCAACAGCCTCATCGGGATTGACCGATCGCTCGGCTGTTCTGCCACCAAAAAAGTTTTGCACGGCATTTTGCACGGCTGGAATGCGGGTGGAACCACCCACAAGAACAATTTTATCGATATCTGGGGGGCGTAAACCGCAGTCTTTGAGGGCTTGCACCATCGGTTCGATCGTGGCTTGGATCAGAGGTAAGACCAACTCTTCAAACTTGGCGCGGCTTAGCTCTTGTTCTAAGTGTTTTGGTCCCGTAGCATCAGCCGTGATGAAAGGTAAATTAATTGTCGTGCTGCCAAGAGTAGACAGTTCGATTTTGGCTTTTTCTGCTGCTTCTCGTAGTCTCTGGAGTGCCATGCGGTCGGCAGTTAAGTCTACACCTTCACTGTCTTGAAAGCAAGAAATCATCCAGCGCACGATACAGTTATCGAAATCGTCACCGCCAAGTTGATTGTTGCCAGAGGTGGCTTTAACTTCAAAAACCCCGTCTCCTAGTTGCAGGATAGAAACGTCAAACGTACCGCCGCCTAAGTCGAAGACGAGAATTGTTTGGTCTCGATCTTGCTTATCCAAGCCGTAAGCTAAAGCGGCGGCTGTCGGTTCGTTGATAATACGTAAAACTTCCAGTCCCGCGATCGTGCCTGCATCTTTGGTTGCCTGCCGCTGGGCATCGGTAAAGTAGGCTGGTACGGTAATTACTGCTTGGTCTACGCTTTCTCCCAAAAAATTTTCTGCGTCCTGCTTGAGTTTTTGCAGGATCATGGCAGAAATTTCTTGAGGAGTGTAGGTGCGATCGCGAATTTGGACATCTACAGTGTCGTCGCGTCCTCTAACGGATTTGTAGGGGACGCGCTGGCGTTCTGCTTGAGTTTCGTTCCAACGCCGTCCGATAAACCGCTTGATACTGTAAACAGTGTTTTCGGCATTCGTGACGGCTTGACGCTTTGCCAACTGACCGATCAAGCGATCGCTGGCTTTACCAAAGCCAACCACGCTGGGAGTTGTTCGTCCACCTTCTGAATTGGGGATCACCAGTGGTTGACCGCCCTCTAAAATGGCAACACAACTGTTCGTTGTCCCTAAGTCAATCCCAATAACTTTTCCCATATTCAGCAGTAAGGTGGCTTTTATTGATGTAGCGTCGTCCCAGATCGCGATCGACGCAGTAAATTGGCTCTACGATATATTTCCCAGAATTTGTCTCAATGCATTCACTCCCAAGATATTTTTTCACTCAACTTTCTGTAACTTCGGGTGGGGGTTCTGCTACTACTGTTTCTGACGGTGTTTCTTCTGGGGCAGTAGCTACTTTTACCAAAGCATGACGCAACACGCGATCGCCTAAGTAGTAACCCCTGACCAATTCTTCAATCACCGTGCCTTCAGGGTACTCGCTTGTTGGTTCTCTCATGACCGCTTCATGTAGGTTCGGGTCAAACTCCTTGCCTTCAGGTCGCATTGCCGAAACACCTAGCCGCTTGAGGCAATCTACCAGTTGCTTGTATACTCCCTGATAACTTTTGTGAAGATTCATTTCAGCATCGGTTTGCGGTTTGAGCTGCGCTCTTGCCCGCTCGAAATTATCTACCACAGGCAGAATTTCTTGTAGAGTATTCTGTTTAATCTTTTGCTCTAAGTCTTCTTTGTCTTTGAGCGTGCGTTTGCGAAAATTTTCAAAATCCGCGCCCATGCGCATGTATTGACTGGTACGCTCCTCCAAGCTAGCTTTGAGTGACTCGATCTCCCGCTCCTTTTCTAACAAAGCAGCTCGATTATCGGCTTCAGGCGCGGTGGAGGAGGTATCAGGCTTTTCTACTTCGACTGGATTCTCGTTCGATGCAACGTTAGCATCTCCCTCTGGAGCGTTTGCCTGTGTTTCAAATTCTCCGAATGCATTTGAGTCCATTGTTTTGGTTGTGACCTCGTTCGTTGTTTGCTGTGTTTGCTGTTGTGGTTCTTGGTTAGTTGCGTATTCCGTTTGCTTTTCTTCGTCAATCATTATGTCCCAATCCTAAATCCTAACAACTGTGTAGCTGTGGAAGGGGCTAGAGATATGAGGTTTACTCCAGCCACTAACCTTCAGCCTGTGCGCAAACTTACCTCTTCTAGGATGCAATAATTGCAGGCGCAGTTGCACGGGGAATACAGTCATCAGTGACTAGTGGCTAGTGGCTAGTGGTTAAATGCTTCTGAACTCCGACTTCTTCTGCTTCTCGCCTCTGTAATATTTCTCTTGAGATTTGGGAACACTCTATTTGGGAATACTTGATTATGCAAAATCTTAGTAGCGATTATGTCTTACTCCTCTTCAATGCAGCGGCGTGCCTTAATTGTCAAAAATGACTTGTCTCCTTTTGGCAACAAAGTAGTTGAGACTGGGTATGTCAGTAAAGAGCAGATGAAGCAGGCTTTAAGCGAAAGTCGCTCGACTGGGCGATCGCTACCGGAGATTTTAGAAGCTATAACTGGACGACAACTGCCACCAGACTTAATTAGACAATATAAAAAACAACAGCTATTCGAGCTAAAAATTCTCTACGGTGTAGAGTTTCTCGATCCAGAAATCAATCAGATTGGCACAAGTCAAGTCGGCGAGTTGATCGATTCTTTAATCCCGATTGATATTTGTCGTCGCTATCGGCTGCTACCTATATCAAAAAGTGATGAGCCTCCGTCTATTTTGATCGCAATGGTCGATCCAGATAATTTGGATGCCCAAGATAATTTAAACCGTATTCTTCGCCCCCGCGATATTGGATTGCAAAGGACGGTCATTACACTAGAAGACTTCCAAGAACTTCTTTCTAAATATTTAGATGAAAATGTAGAAAAACAAAAACAACAGGCAGACAATCAAAGAAATAATGCTAATGCCGTCGATTTCACTGTAGAGTTAGATGGACTTGATTTACAAGATGCACCAGAGGAGGGTGACGCAGATTTAGGTGCATCTCTCAAAGATGCGGATGCTGCTCCTGTAATTGCCCTAGTGAATAAAATTCTGATCAAAGCGTTACAAGAAAAAGTTTCAGATATTCACATTGAACCCCAAGAAGAGTACTTGCGCGTCCGATTTCGTAGAGATGGAGTATTGCGGCAGGCTTTTGACCCCCTACCCAAACAAATTGTTCCTGCTGTGACAGCTCGATTTAAAATTATTGCTGAATTAGATATTGCCGAACGACGTGCACCCCAAGATGGTCGTATTCGCCGCGTATTTGAAGGACGAAAAGTTGATTTTCGCGTCAACACCTTACCCAGTCGTTACGGGGAAAAAGTTGTTTTGCGGATTTTGGATAACTCATCTACCCAACTTGGGTTAGACAAATTAATCAGCGATGTAGAGAGCCTGCAAATTGTGAGGGACTTGGCAAGTCGTCCGTTCGGACTGCTGTTGGTTACGGGTCCGACGGGAAGCGGTAAATCTACTACCCTATACTCAATTTTGGCAGAACGCAACGATCCAGGGGTAAATATCAGCACCGCTGAAGACCCCATTGAGTATTCTCTACCAGGAATTACGCAAGTCCAGGTGATTCGAGAAAAAGGAATGGATTTTGCGTCAATTTTGCGGGCTTTTCTACGACAAGACCCAGACGTAATTCTAGTTGGTGAGACACGGGATAAGGAAACGGCAAAAACCGCTATTGAGGCAGCACTGACGGGACACTTAGTATTGACAACTCTGCACACTAATGATGCTGCTGGGGCAATTTCTCGTTTAGACGAAATGGGTGTAGAACCATTCATGGTGTCCGGCGCGCTGCTAGGGGTTGTGGCTCAACGTTTGATGCGGCGCGTCTGTTCTGATTGTCGCATTCCTTATACTCCTAGTGCCGATGAGTTAGCTCGGTTTGGACTGGCGAGTTCTAAAGATGTCGAACTCACGCTTTACAAAGCTAAATCTTTGGAGTTAGAAGAAATTCAAGCCGCTAAGGCTAAAAATCAACTTTGCTCTAAATGCGCTGGCGTTGGATATAAAGGGCGTTGTGGCGTATATGAAGTTATGCGCGTTACAGAACGACTACAAAATTTAATTACTGAAGGAGCGCCGAGCGAACGGATTAAAGAAGCAGCCGTAGAAGAGGGAATGAAAACGTTGTTAGCTTATAGTCTGGAGCTAGTGATGCAAGGTAACACGACTTTGGAAGAAGTAGAGCGCGTCACTTTCACTGATTCTGGTTTGGAAGCGGAACTGAAAGCAAAACGTAAAAGTTCATTAGAGTGTAAAACTTGTCATGCAGAGCTACAACCAGAGTGGTTTGAGTGTCCTTATTGTATGACTCCACGATTTAGTGACTAGACAATCGGTAATGGCAAGTCAAAAGTTAAAAGTTAAAAGTTAAAAGTCAAAACGAACAACCACCAATTACCAATCACCAATTACCAATTACCAATTACCAATTGCCAATTACCAATTACCAACTACCAATTACCAACATAACTTTCAAGGAGATTCACTATGGAATTAATGATTGAAGACTTAATGGAAGAAGTTATTAACTCGGGTGGTTCGGACTTACACATTTCAGCAGGTTTACCGCCATATATCCGTATCAGTGGAAAGTTGACTCCAACGGAACACGAACCACTAACAGCAGAACAGTGTCAAAGACTAATTTTTAGTATGTTAAATAATACCCAGCGCAAAACTCTAGAACAAAACTGGGAACTTGACTGTTCTTACGGGATTAAGGGACTAGCTCGCTTCCGCGTCAACGTCTATAAAGACCGAGGCACGTATGCCACCTGTTTGCGAGCGCTAGCCTCCAAAATTCCCAGCATGGAAACCTTAAATTTACCCAGTATTGTGCGGGAAATCTCGGAAAAACCACGAGGATTAGTCTTGGTAACGGGACCAACTGGATCGGGTAAGTCTACTACCCTAGCGTCCATGATTAATAATATTAATACAACGCGGGCGGAACACATTATCACAGTCGAAGATCCGATTGAGTTTGTCTACGAACCAATCAAGAGTGTGATCCATCAGCGTCAAGTTGGCGAAGATACAAAGAGTTTTGCTAATGCTCTTAGAGCAGCTTTACGGGAAGATCCAGATGTAATTCTGGTAGGCGAAATGCGTGACCTAGAAACAATTCAGTTAGCGATTTCAGCAGCGGAAACAGGACACTTAGTATTTGGTACACTACACACGAGTTCTGCGGCTCAAACTGTTGACCGGATGGTAGATGTATTTCCTCCAGAACAACAGCAACAAATTCGCGTCCAGTTATCTAACTCACTTGTGGCAGTATTCAGTCAAACTCTCGTATCTAAAAAGAACCCTAAACCAGGCGAATACGGTCGGGTTATGGCTCAGGAAATTATGATTGTTACCCCTGCTATCTCTAACTTAATTCGTGAAGGAAAAACAGCTCAAATTTATTCGGCAATTCAAACTGGAGGAAATTTGAGTATGCAAACATTGGAAAAAGTTTTAGCAGATCAGTATAAATCTGGATTAATTTCGTTTGAAGCAGCCATGTCTAAGACATCTAAACCCGATGAATTACAGCGGTTGATTGGTAATACTCCAGGAGTCGGTACAAAACCTGGTATGAGAGCAGGTGCTGCTATGCGTTAAATAATTCTTAGAAAATCATCTGTAGAGGCATACAGATTGTGTCTCTACAAAGTCTGTATTCTCTATCTCATAAAAGATCCAAAACATGCCTACATTTGTTGCTCGCGTTCGTGATGCGAAAGGAAACGCTAAAAAAGAAAAAGTTGTTGCTGACACAATAGCAGCAGCACGTTCTAGTTTAAGATCGAAAGGTCTTTTTATTCAAGAACTAAAACAAGCAGAAGAATTTAAGTTGAGTGGTAATCTCAGCTTAGCACCACTCCAAGCAGCTTTAGCAAAGGTATCTGTTAAAGATAAAGCTGTTTTTTCTCGTCAGTTTGCTGCCCTGATTAACGCAGGTGTAGCCATTGTCAGAAGCCTGGGTGTAATGGCGGAACAGTGTACTAACCCAAAACTGAAAGGAGCTTTAATTGACATTAGTTCTGATGTACAGCAGGGAATGAATTTGTCTGAAGCAATGCGGAAACACCCAGGTTGTTTCGATTACATGTATGTCAGTATGGTACAAGCTGGAGAGGTCGGTGGTGTTCTTGATGAAGTCATGAACCGATTATCTAAGTTGTTGGAAGATCGCGCTCGACTACAAAACCAGATTAAATCTGCTTTAACCTATCCGGTAGCAGTGTGTCTTTTTGCTGTTGCTATTTTCATTGCTATGACCGTGTTTCTCATTCCAATTTTTGCAAATATTTTCGACCAATTGGGAGTAGAGTTACCGGCTCTAACAAAGTTTATGTTATGGATCAGTGCTACGCTAAGAAGCTGGAAAGTTTTAATTCCTATAACTGCTTTTATCGTAGGAGGATTCGCCTATAAACAGTATTATAAAACTCGGCTTGGTCGGGAAACAATCGATCGCATTTCTCTCAAGATCCCTTTATTTGGTGACTTAATTCAAAAATCAGCAGTAGCTTTATTTAGTAGAACTTTTGGAGCTTTAACTCGTTCTGGAGTACCAATTTTATCTGCTCTAGAAATTGTTCGTGATACCGCAGGCAATCAAATTATTGCTAATGCTGTAGATGCAGCTCGTAAAGAAATTCAGCAAGGAGGAATGATTAGTTTAGCACTACAAAAAGAACGAGTTTTTCCAGTGATGGCAATTCAGATGATTAGTATTGGTGAGGAAACGGGTGAACTCGATAGTATGCTAATGAAAGTTGCTGATTTCTATGAAGATGAAGTCGAGCAAGCTGTTAAAGCTCTCACCAGTATTATTGAACCAATTATGATTATCGTTTTAGGTGGTATGGTTGGTACAATTCTCATTTCAATGTATTTGCCCATGTTCAAAATATTTGAAAAATTGGGTTAAGCGAATCGTTAGTAGTTAGCGACCTCTCTTGACCATTAACTACTAACTATCTATCGAATAAATTATGAATGTTAAAAAAGCTTGTTATGAAGAGTGCTTGGCAGAGTATAGCGATCGCCTAGCAGCGATCGCCTTACTGAAGCAGCATCGTCCCTATTTAGAAATGCTTCCAAGTTTGCGCCGTCCTTATGAAAGTGTCATTCCGATTCCTCTACCTATAATTCGGCTGCGAAACTCTACATCAACTAGTAAAGAACGTCAAGCAATCAAAGTTACAGAAACGACTCTGTTACCCTGTGATATCGCTTTTCTCATGTGCGATCCAGAGTGGAAAATTAAAACTGGAGTAGAAATTTTTCTATTTATTTATCGTCCCAATGAAGATTTCTCCGATTTCTTAGGACGCTGGCGACAAACCCAAGTGTTATTAGATAAAGAATACGAGTGGATTATGCCTCTTCCTTATCAACACATTTTTAGTGAAGGAGCGAATAGCATTTATCCGCTATTTATCATTTTTCCTGAAACTCCAGAACGGATTAAACGGGGTTTACAAGGAGCTAGTTTACCTTTTATCGATCGCATTCCAACTTCAGTAGAAGATCTAGAAGAGGCATTTCCTGAAAATCCGGCTAGATGAAAGGAGACAGCAATGAAACCAGAACAGATAAAAGTAGGGGCGCACAGCTGTGCGCCCCTACAAATATATTGTAATCAAATGCGATCGCTATCGAGGTAAAAACCATTGCATCATCTTTGCGATCGCGACTAATACAATTAAACCAACTAAACATGATTGCACGATTTGCCAACAAGTCTCTGCTTGTCGAGAAGGCAATTGCTGTTGGCTAATTGTTGCCACTAATTGCTTTTGCATATCAACACAAGGAACCCACTCTCTACGAGCAACCATCATTTGAGTGGGATGTAGAATTTGATAGCCGCAAGCTTGATAAAAAGGTACAGCCGTAATAGAAGCTTTCACAAATAACCATTGCCATCGCCGAAATATAGCTTCTCGTTCAATCGTCTGTAACAAACGTCTACCAATACCTTGTCGAGTCCATTTTGGATGGACGTACATTGCACTTACCGTACCCTGCATCAAAGCCGAAAACCCTACAATTTCTTCGCCATACTCTGCTACTAAGACAACATCACCCCACGATTTTGTTCCATACACTTTTTTATCTTCTAGCAGAGCTTGAATTTGTGCAGGGTTATAATCAGCCGTACAAAGTTGCTGAATTGACTGACTATGCAACTGGATGATTCGATCGCGATCGCTAGTACGAGCCTGACGAATAGATATTTCTACTGGGGATGTTTCTTGCATTGAGATTCATGCATTCAAATTTGTGCGTTTAAAAGTGTGGTAGGTGCATTAGCCTTAATAATCTTATTTTTCCCGTCTACTGCGTGGCGATCGCAATTATGTCCTTAGTCGCTTAACTGTGCATTTGAGTTCCGACTTTTCCGACTTCCCCGACTTAGGTTTACCGACTGTAACCGACTGACAACTATTTTTTTTACTCCTAAACTATGAGAAACAGAGCCGGGATATTCTCCTTGATTCTCAAGCTCGTATCAGTAGGTGTATCTACATTTCCTAGATTGAAACAATCTCACTTCTCAGGAATCACACAGTAGATTATGTAAATTAATGCAGGACTCAACAACCTGAAATAAAGCTTGGCAGAAACTGACAATTTTCTTTGCGCCTCTGCGTCTTTGCGCGACATTATATCTATGAACTCTATACAATCTGAATTACCTACCGCTCTCGATCCGCAAAAATTACCCAAACACATTGCTGTAATTATGGATGGTAACGGACGCTGGGCTACCAAAAAAGGATTACCGCGTGTTGCTGGGCATCGTCAAGGAGCAAAAGTTTTAAAAGAACTACTTCGCTGCTGTAAAGATTGGGGAATTGAAGCACTAACAGCTTATGCTTTGTCGACCGAGAATTGGCGACGACCTATACAAGAAGTCGATTTTCTCATGTTACTGTTTGAGCGACTATTACAACGCGAATTAACTCAAATGCAAAAAGAAGGAGTACGAATTTCTTTTATTGGAGATTTGTCAGTATTACCTCAGTCTTTGCAAAGAGAAATAGAACGAGCGATCGCTTACACAATTCATAACACAGCTATTCACTTTACTGTAGCTGTGAATTACGGTAGCCGCAAAGAAATCGCTCAAGTTTGTCGGCAAATTGCTTTGCAAATTCAACAACAAGAGATAGAAATAGATGATATTAATGAAAACTCGATTGAGAAATATCTTTACACTGCTGGAACCTCTCATCCAGATTTATTAATTCGTACTAGTGGAGAAATGCGATTGAGTAATTTTTTATTGTGGCAAATGGCATATACAGAAATTTATTTTACAGATATTTTGTGGCCTGACTTCGATCGCAGTGCCTTTCATCAAGCTTTACTCGCTTATCAAAGCCGCGATCGTCGTTTTGGTCAGATTGCTTCCTAATTTTTGAGTGGTGGGCAATGCTCACTACTCTACAACGACTAGAAATTAGAAGAAATGCCAATTCGGTAAGTTAAGCCTGGTTCGTAGATTCGATTGGATTTTTCGTAGGCGCGATCGGCTAAGTTTTCTAGATAAACTGTTAATCCTAAGTTGCTTGTAATTGGAATTCTCGCCCCTAAATCTAAACTTAACCAAGAGGGAGAAAAATCTGTATTACTATCGCCTGGATTATTAAAAAAAGCTCGTCGCGCTCCACTATAATAGCTGGCAAATAAATTTACTTCCCATCCTCCTGATTGATAACCTAAACCGATTTGTCCTACGGAATAGGGAACTAAACCAAGTTGTAATCCTTCTTCAATTCCTGACCTAATTTTTGCATCGGTATAAGTATAGTTGAGAAAAGTTGACCACTGCGGATTAATTTGCCATTTCAATGCGGCTTCTAAACCATTAGTATTAACTAATCCAATGTTCGTCCAGCGACCTGCTTGAATGCCCAAGCGATCTGTTAAGCTACTACCGAAATAAGTAAACTGTCCAGTTAAATTTTCGGCAAATTTGACATCAATTCCTGCTGTCCATGAAGAACCTACTTCTGGTTCTAGATCTGGGTTGGGCAACCAATTATGTACCGTGTCGTAAACGTATAATTGATCGATGCCAGGATCGCGCTGTACAGATGCCCAACTTCCCCGTAAAGCTACCCCCGGACTCATTGCCCATCGTAGCCCAACACTAGGATTTAAATAACTCCCAAACTCACTCGTAAAATTCTGCCTCAACCCTAGATCGGCTTGAAAATTATTGGTAATTTTCCAGGTATTTAAAGCAAATAATGCAGTTTGAAATCTTTCTCTTTCTTCTTCTTCATTTAAGTTGACTCTATTCGGAGCCGTACTTAAAACATCACCATTTAAAAAGTCATTTCTAACATCTATACCCCAACGCAAATTATTACTAGTGTTAATTTTCCAATCGTGTTCTAATCTTGCAGTTACAGCTTGAGAATTGAGCGTTCCCGTACGATAAAAAATATTTTGTGTAGGACCGTAGGTGTTGAAATAATCTTGATTGTAGGCGACTGTAGCTCTAAGAACGGAGTCTTTTCCATTGCCTAGCAAAGTTTTCCAAGATAAACCAATATTAAAAACATCGTGGTCTAAACGATCTCTTTGTAGGGGAAAACCAAAGTATAATAACCCGCGACGACTGCTGATTTTGTAAGCATCTAAACTGAGAGTATTGCGAGAATTGAGATCGAGACTGAGGCTACCAAAGTAGTTACTAGTCGCAGTATCACCGTTAAATAAACGTCCATCTGAGTCTCGATTTGCTGCTCCTTCAGGAACGCGATAATTGTTCTCAGCATCGTATTGTTCAAAACCAAGGCTATATTTTAAATTACCACCACTGCCACCATAACTAATGCGATAGTTGTCTTGGTCGTAAGAACCGTATTCTACTAAACCGTTGAGCTGGGGAATCTCAGAGCCTTGCTTAGTAACAATATTGACAACTCCGCCAAACGCTTGCGAACCATATAAAGTAGAACTCGTACCACTCGATAATTCTACTCGTTCGATAGATTCTACAGGAATACTATTTAGATCGGTAGCGCCGTGGTAAGTGTTAACATTAGACCCGATCGGTCTACCATTGAGTAAGAAAACTGACTGGTTGATCGAGCTTCCTCGATAATATGTTCCCGTATGAATATCTGCGCCAAAGCCTGCATCATTAATTGCAAATCCTGGTAGATTGCGTAAAATTTCTGCAACACTATTCGGACGTTGTTTCTCAATTTCTTCTTTAGGAATGATGTATACGGGACTTGATGTTTCAGGAATTGTCTCTCTTTTTCCTTCAACCTCGATATAAAGTTCATCAGTGTCTTCAATAGCAGGTTCTTCTACTTCAGAAGATATTGATTGTGCCACATCTATTGTTGGTGACGCTCGTTGCGTTAACCATATAGCATCTGTAGAAAACTTTTCTCTTTGCCTCAAACGAGATAATTTTGATTCTGAATTTCTGCTCACTTGATGCAATTTCAATTTTAAAGCGATCGCATTTTTTTTTCTATCTTCTAGTTCATTTGCTAGTGCAGCAGAGCCTACGGTTAAACTCAACAATACTGTAGGCAATAACAAAATTTTCAGTCTCATCTTTTATCAGTTATCAGTGATCGGCGATCGAAGACACGCAAACATACACGCAGGCTTGATATTTAGCCGCGTGGTTGAAACATTCCTCTAATTTGCTTGTTGTTTTTACGGACAAAGTGCGTTTGCACTTATACCAATCATGGCGATCGCAGTGGAGTTTAGTCAAAAGACAAGCTGTCAAACTTTGTCAGTTATCAGAGACGTTACATGTAACGTCTGTACAAAGTTATCAGTGAATACCTGCTGTATTGGTTTTTAAAAATTCAAATAGTCAATTTGTAAATTTTAGCGATAGAGAAAAAAGAAAGGCTAACTTTTGTAATACGTTATTACAAAAAATTTATATATATCTAAAACTAAAGGTGTACGTCTGAAGTAATAGTTAGCAGCCATCCTAAACAGACCATCGTATTAAGTCAACAAATTGAGGATAGAAATGAATATTACCTTACTCACCAGACGCAAAATTCTAGGTGCTTTTTTTCTGTCTGGCTTGTTATTAACAGGTTCAGTTAGTTACATACATCAAGTTAGCGCTCAAACCCCAGCAGCAGAAACTACTGCTAACAGCGAAGCATACGTCAGAGATGAATTGTATTTTGGGCGATCGCAAGCAGGAGGAGGAGAAGTCACGGAAGAACAATGGCAAAAGTTTGTAGATACTGAAGTGACACCTCGTTTTCCCGATGGATTAACAGTAGTAGATGCCTACGGTCAGTTTCTTAACAGTGCTGGAATTCTAGCTAGAGAAGATTCTAAAGTTCTAATCTTGCTCTATGTCAGTACTCCAGAACGAGAAAGATCCATTCAGGAAATTATCGACGCTTATAAGTCAAAATTTCAACAAGAATCGGTCTTGCGCGTTACCGATGTACCCGCAAGAGTTAGTTTTTAATCGGCGATCGGTGTAGAGACGTTACATGTAACGTCTCTACACTGTTATTCTCTCTGCGTGGCGATCGCCAGTCTTGCGTTTGGTAATTGCCTCACCACATCCATCACAGATACTACTTGTCCGTGGTTGACTGATTTATCGGCATTAACTATCACCAGTGCCTCTTGGTTTGGCTGTGCTAGCTGTCGTAATTCTCCATTGAGTGCTTGGAGTTGAGTCGGCTTGCGATTGACAGCGAGTTGACCTTTGGCATCAATTGTGACTGTAATAGGCGCTTTTGGTTGCGTTTGAGCTGATTTTGACTGGGGTAAGTTGACTGATAACCCCTCAGAACGAGTGAGAAATAAGGTTGACATGATAAAAAATGTCAAAATCGCGAAGATCACGTCAATCATCGGCACGATGTTAATCTGTGCTTGAATTTCTGGCTCATCTTGCAGACGCATAGGTTTCTCCCCGTTCGTAAAGACGACGATAGAGCAATTCTAGCTGACCACCATACTCTTGAATTGATGCCATTTGCCGCACGTACAATCCTCGAAATGTATTGGCAAATAGCAGCGTAAAGATAGCGACTACCAAGCCGGAAGCCGTTGAAACCAATGCTTCGCTGATCCCACCCGTGACTCCAGCCGTTTGGCTAGCGCCAACGTTGGCAATGTTGAGAGAAGCAAAGGAGGTAATCAAACCCAAAACCGTACCGAGTAGACCTAATAAGGGTGCAATGCTAATAATTGTCTCAAAGATAGTGTTGAATCGCTTCAAGACGGGAATCTCTGCTTGTGCTTCGCTTTCTAGAGCAAGGCGAAACTCTTCAGGTGTGGGGCGTTCGAGTTCTAAAGCAGCGAGAAATATGCGTGCCATAGGCAAGTCAGCATTTTGCTTCAGCCTTTCGATCGCGGTGACGACATTCTCCAATCGGTAGAGGTTTAATACCTCACGGATGACGCGACGCTGGCGCTTATTTATCCGTACCCAAAAAATTACTCGCTCGATAATGAGGGCGATCGCTAGTATGGAAAATCCGAGCAGGGGCCACATAACCACGCCGCCTGCGGTGAACAGTCTGTTGAATAGCATGTATTGTCTCTGCAATTATCAGTAAATTTGTTGCTAAAGATTCCTATCTACTGCAAGTCATGACAGTATTTTATCGGGTAGAGTCGCAAAAATAGATCGAGTCGAGCAGAGGAAAAGTAAATCTTTATTTTTCATCCCAGATCTGACATCATCTAGACTTGTCGGATATCCATCTCACAAGGTTGTGATGCCAAAACCTTGCAGAACCTGACGAGCAATCTTAACAAGGATTAATAGGATTTCTCAGTTATCAGTTGTCAATTGTCAGTGTAGAGACGTTACATGTAACGTCTCTACAAAGTTGTCGGTTATCAGTCAACCATCAGCCGTCATCACGGAATGTAGCGCGTTTACTGTCAACCGACTCCTAAAGGTATAAATGTTGCAAGATCGATAAGGAACTAACTTTATCGAGGGAATTTCATGACAGCACAGTTTAAGCACGTCATGCTGATGGTGACGGACGTTCTAGCAACGGTGAAGTTTTATCAAGAAGGATTGGGGCTAAAAGTAAAAATGTCAAGTCCTGGTTGGGCAGAATTGGATGCTGATGGCACGACGATCGCGCTACATGCTGCGGAGAGTCAAGCGCAAACGAGTAATTCTCCGATTTTGAGCTTTCATGTAGACGATGTTTATGGGGCGATCGCCAATTTAGAAAGTATGGGCGCTAAACTTGAAGGGCGCGTCCGAGAACCTTCTTTTGGAAAAGTCGCCGCCATGCGGACTCCTGACGGACACTTGCTCAGTTTACTTCAACCCGCTTAAGAAGCCACTGCCAAAGCTTCCTGTGAGTGTCCCCGGAGCAAATCCATCAATTCGTCGCAGTAGTCGTGGAATATAGAATGACGCTTGACGGTGTGGGTGCGTTCGGGGAGTTTAATTGAAATCTCTTTTCTCACCGTACCAGGACGAGCGCCAAGAGCGTAGATCCGATTCGAGAGGAAGACAGCTTCTTCCACATCGTGAGTAATCGTAAAAATGGTGATGTTGGTACGCTGCCACAGATCTAGCATGAATTCATGCATAG
The DNA here is from genome assembly GCF_003015105.1 of Chroococcidiopsis sp. CCALA 051. Lineage (NCBI taxonomy): Bacteria > Bacillati > Cyanobacteriota > Cyanophyceae > Chroococcidiopsidales > Chroococcidiopsidaceae > Chroococcidiopsis > Chroococcidiopsis sp. CCALA 051. The sequence goes on from NZ_PYCI01000017.1 coordinate 48,708, forward strand.
ACTCTTTGGTATGAATATCTAAAGCACCGAAAGGTTCGTCCATCAATAATACTTTAGGTTCCGAGGCGAGAGCGCGGGCGATCGCTACCCGTTGTTTCATTCCACCAGATAACTCCTTGGGTAGAGATTTGGCAAACTTAGTCAGTCCAACTACGCTGAGATAATAGCTAGCTCGTTCTCGCCGTTCCCGTTTTGACCAGCCTTGAAGCTTGAGTCCAAATTCAGCATTTTCCTGTACGTTCATCCAAGGGTAAAGCGTGTAGTGCTGAAACACCATGCCCCGATCTGGTCCTGGTCCTTGAACGCGCACGCCATCAATTTTCACTTCTCCCGCTGTTGGCAAATCGAGTCCGGCAATCTGGCGTAGTAGAGTAGACTTACCCGAACCCGATGCACCTACAGCACAGATAAATTCACCCCGCTCGATTGACATATTAATGTCTTTGAGGACTGCTAACGTTCCCGATTTTGTCTCGAAATTTTTATGGAGTTTGGTGATTTGTAGATACATGGTAATGGGTAATGGGTAATGGTTGATGGTTGTTGGTTGTTAGTCATTGATAACTGATAACTGATATAGCAGTTTTCAGTCACATGAGGTACACAGATCTGTAGGGGCGCACAGCTGTGCGCCCCTACAAATGTTACGCACGCAATCGAGAATTGCTATAACTGATTTATCTCTTCTGGTTTGCCCACTTACAGGAAACTCGCAGGAGCCATTGGAATAAGAGGTCAAAAGTGAGTCCGATGATTCCAATGACAATTAAGCCGACAAAAATTTCATCAGTTCTGAGGAATCGACCCGCAACGCTGATTCTGCGTCCCAAACCTTCGGTTGCAGCAATTAGTTCTGAAACAATGACTAATTGCCATGCAGCTGCAAGGTTAATTCGACAAGCATCAATGATTCCTGGCAAAACGTGGGGAAAAATAACTTGAGTTAGTGTCTGCCAGCGATCGCCACCCAGAGTATAGGCGGCTTCGATTAAATCTTTTGATACAAACTTGACCGTATCCATCACCATTAAGGAGTTGAAGAAAAACACGCCGATAAAAATTAAAGTGATTTTCGGTTCTTCTCCAATTCCTAAATAGAGAATGAGCAAAGGAATGAAAGCAGGCGCGGGCATGTAGCGCATCAAACCAAATAATGGTTCTAATAAGGCACGAATACTCGCAAAACTGCCCATCAACACCCCAACTGGAATCGACAACACGACTGCTAGCAAAAACCCTACACCTACTCGCCAGAGACTTGCTACAGTATCCTTCAGCAGTTCGCGAGTCCTCCACAATCGCCCAAATGCTTCAAGTACCTTAGCAGGCGAGGGTAGAAACTTGGGGTCTACGCTACCAAATGTTGTCACCAGCCACCAAATCAGCAACGGTAATCCGATAGAAGTCGCAACTAGTAAGGTGTTTAATGGTCTGGGAATATCTTCAGCCAACCGCCAAAAAACCGTCGGGCTAAGCGTTTTTGGATTAGATGGGGGACGCATCGATCCTGTGTTCATAACGAAGGGTAAGGGGTAAGAGGTAAGGAGTAAGGGGACAAGTCATAAGTCGGAAATTAACTATTCCCTACTCCCTGCTCCCTGCTCCCTGCTCCCTGCTTTCTTGGCGTATGCTTTTACAAAGCGATCGTCGAAGAGTTTAGTCAGGTCTGGTTTTTGTTTGGCTAAGCCAACTTCTTCGAGAAATTTGGTCATTTCTTCGGCTGCATACATCAGCGAAGTCATGTTGTTACCAGGTTGAAAGGCTTTGAGGTTTTCTTCCAGGGTGAATATCTTGGTTCCTTTGGCGTATTCTTCATATTCTGCAACGCTAACCCCGGCACGTTTTGCCATAATTTCTGTTGCTTTGGCTGGTTCTTTTTGCATGTAATCAAGGGTGGCAAACCAGGAATCGACCATTGCTTGCACTTTTACGGGACTTTCTGCTAAAAACTGACGGCTGACGACTAGATGATCCGGAATTGCTCCAGGAAATTCTTTGGAACTAAAGAGTTCTTTACTACCAGGACGCTTTAAGGCTTGAGTGGTAAATGGTGCAAATACTGCAACTGCATCTACTTGTCCACCGACGAAAGCGGCTGCGGCTTGTCCTGTTTCTAAGGGGACAAATTGAATGTCTTCTGGCTTCATGCCTGCTTTTTTCATTCCTAATAACAATAGGAAATGATCTACAGCGCCTTCTTCTGCGGCAACTTTTTTGCCTCTCAAATCAGCAATTGTATTGATACCTTCGCGAACGATGACCTTATCGTTACCTGTAGAGTTGTCGTTGACGAGTACGACGACTTTATCTGCACCACCGGAAACGGCACTGATTGTATCGTTGAGCGTCTGGCTGTTGGCATTAATTTGTTCGGTTGTTAGAGCATTAATAGATTCTAAATAGCCGTCAAACCATTTCAAATTGACTGAAGCTTGGTTTGCTTCAAAGAGTTTTTGCTCTTGGGTAACTTGCCAAGGAAGCCAACCAGGCCACGCACTGAATCCCAAGCTAGCAGCGTTAGGAGCAGCATCACCAGAAGCAGCAACATCGGTGGTAGTGGTAATATAAACTGCGGGGTTAGTGCAACCTGCTGCGATCGCCAGACCGATGACAAAAAGCAAAATTGATTGAATTATCGATCGCAGTTTCATTGCTTTTTCTACTAAAAAGTGTATTTACTGACGCGATCTTTCAGCTAAAAATCTTACAATCTAATACGCTTTAGACTAACGGAGTAAGTTCTTTTTTATCCGTTACTTTTGCTACACTTTTTAGAGAATTTGAAGCTTTTAGTTATTTAATGTTTTTCTAAAAAAAAATGGACGGTTACAGCAGAAATTTCGGCATACTTAATATATGCCAAAATTTCTATTTTTAGATTTAAAAACTAATGTTTTCTCTTTTCTAATCTCTGATTCTACTGACCTCTAGCTCTTTTTTGGCAATTTGCGATCGCACCCAGTCAAACCATACTGCTAAACCCTCTCCCGTCTTCGCCGATACGGGAATAATCTTCACGGTTGGGTTAATTTGACGTACATTTGCCACTATTGTGTCAATGTTCATATCTAAATGGATTGCTAAATCGATCTTGGTAATCAGCAAGCAATCAGCTTCGCGAAACATGACTGGATATTTCAGTGGTTTATCTTCTCCTTCCGTAACACTTAGTAGAGCAACTTTGGCGTGTTCGCCTACTTCAAATTCAGCCGGACAAACCAAATTACCAACGTTTTCTACTAGGACTAAATCGAAATCAGCGGGATTGTGTTGATGTTCTAATTGATGAATGCCACCCGCCACCATTTTTGAGTCTAAATGGCAAGAACGTCCAGTATTAATTGCGATTACAGGTACGTTATATTGTCGCAGGCGATCGGCATCTAATTCGGTGGTCATATCACCTTCAATGACAGCAATTTTGAGATCGTCTTTTAAGGCTGCCAGTGTTTTTTCGAGTAATACTGTTTTACCAGCGCCAGGGCTACTCATAACATTGAAACAGGTAATTCCCCACTCATCAAAATGGGTGCGGTTGTGGTCAGCTCCTTCCTGATTGGCATGGAGTAAATTAATCCCGAGGGCAGCGTCAAATGTTTGGTGCATAACTAGGGGTGAGGAGTGTGGGATGAGCAGTTATCAGTGACCAGTGACCAGTGACCAGTGACCAGTTAGTTTTGACTTTTGACTTTTACCTTTTGACTTACCAATTAACAATTACCAATTACCTCTCATCCTTATTTGAATATTCGATGCGATCGATTTTTAGTTCCCGTCCAGAGCGAATGTCTTCCATAGGAGATTTACACTGCGGACAAGCATATTGCAGTCCAATTTCAGGACGATATTCTTGTTGGCAATGATGGCAAAAGGCAATTAAGGGTGTTTCTTGAATTGCTAGTGTTGCCCCTGCAAGAAAGGTATTGCGCGTTTGAACTTCAAAGGCAAATTCCAAACTGGTAGGCTCCACGCAGGTAAACCGACCCACAATTAGGTGAATTCGGGAGATTTGGGGTTTTTCTGGCTGTGCTTCCCACCAGTCGCGCACGGTAAGAATCAGCGCTTTGGTCATGTCGGTTTCGTGCATAGAGAGGGAGTAGGGAGTAGGGAGTAGGGAGTAGGGAAAAGCACCATTCTGACTTTTAACTTCTCCTATCTCCCAACGAATGACAAATGACAAACTAAGTCCAAGCGACGAGTTCGGGTTGGGATTCGGGATGAATGTAAGCTGGTTTCTCTTTGCGGGGGAGTTGTCCCGATAGGACAAGATGCGCCATTGTATCGCAAATTACGCGGGTTGCCATTAGAGAGGTGATATCGCTGATGTCGTAAGGGGGCGATACTTCCACAACTTCTAGACCGCAGATGGGGACTTTTTGCACGATTTTACCCAGTAGTGACAGGGCTTCGCGGGGTAACAAACCGCCTGGTTCGGGCCAGCCAGTACCGGGGACAAATCCTGCATCTATACAGTCGATATCAAAACTGATGTAAACGCAGTCTGTACCGTCTGTTGCTCTTTGAATCGCAAATTCTGCGGCTGCGTCTAAGCCCATTTCGACGATATCTGTAACTGTGAGAATATTGGTAGCACGATCGCGACAGACTTTCACCCCGTTTCTTGGGACTTGCCAACCACCAATGCCCAGTTGGACTAAATTCTTAGCTGGCGCATTTTTCATATTAGTGGCGTGAAACCACGGGCAAGTATGCATCCGTTCGTCTAAATCGGTTTCTTGGGTGTCTACGTGGCGATCGAAGTGAATGATACCAACTTTTTTATCTCCTAAATGGCGACATACACCCCTTACCGTGGGGAAACCAATCGAGTGATCGCCACCCAGAATAATTGGAAATGCCCCCGAACTGAAAACATGGGCAACGCCTTTAGAAATTTGATCGAAGGATTTTTCGTTGTTGGCGGGAATGGTGAAGATATCTCCCACATCGCAAATTGTAATTTGTTCGCGTAAATCGATACCCAACTCAAAGTTATAAGGCGTGTACAAAGCAGAAATGCGGCGAATACCTTGAGGTCCAAATCTGGTTCCAGGGCGATAGGTCGTACCGGAGTCATGGGGAACGCCAACGATCGCCACATCGTAATTTCCTACCTGACGCACATCTTCTAAGTATGGGGCTTTGAGGAAAGTATTAATTCCGGCGTAGTGGGGTAACTCACCACGAGAAAAGGTAGGAATCGTGCGATCGCGGATACTCTGTGCTGCTTCTAACCCGTATTCCAGTCCTTTCGATACCTCTTGCTGCCAACCTGTCATCGGCAGTCGCGTTTCTAATTCTAAAGCGCGTTGGGCTTCAGTGGGTGGTTGGTGATTATTATTGTCTGGACTCTGAAATAAAGGATTTTCAGAATTTTGAGTCATGCGATCGCCCTCACTTAATTTTTCAAAATTTTTCAAACTAGATTAGGTCGCTAATTATGCAAAAAGCCCAGGAGTATAACATCAGTCGTCACAACTGATATTCCTCCCAGGCTTTTCTCCTTCCGTGTCACTCGCTACTCAACTAAAAACTCAGAAAATTTTTAGCATAGCCAGTTTGCTTCTCTTGGACCTGCATTTGCTAAGCGAGCTAACAGCGTAAGCTGAGACGCTACAAACCGGAACCCTAGAAGCTTGGTATTATATACTTGTCTTTTAGCGGTATTCCATACTTAATTGAAAGCAAACTCTGTTTACTTTTGAGTTTACTTTTCTGTAGTATTTGAATGCTGTATACAACCTGCTAATAGCGACATTATCAACCGTCGTATCAGACAACTGTATTAAATGTTACTAAATTTAGTAAATATCTAAATTTCATCACATAACTGTCTGCTATCTTTCTGGAGTCGTGAAGGTTACTGGGATGGGACAATACAAATCAGTTGTCAGTGGCTAGTGGCTGGCGGCTAGTGGCTAGTATCTAGAGACAATCTGGTGGCTAGCTATTCACAAATGACAAATGACAAATGACAAATGACAAATGACCACTCACCACTCACTATTAAAAATGTTGAAACGGATTGCATCGATTTTACTTGTAGTACTGATGGCGCTGAGTCTATCGGGTTGCGTACTATCAACTGCTGGACTTAAAAGCTTTGTCGATAGCGTTGATGGATATGAGTTTTTGTACCCTAATGGCTGGCTTCCAATTAAAGTGACAGATGGTCCCGATATCGTATTGCATGATTTGATTGAAACCACAGAAAATGTTTCTGTCGTTATCGGTTCCATAGCAGATGGCAAAACCCTAGCCGATTTGGGAACTCCTGGCGATGTGGGTTATAAACTCGGAAAAAGCGCGATCGCACCGCCTGATTCAGGACGAGAAGCAGAATTAGTCAATGCTGGGCAGCAAGACTATAACGGGAAAACTTACTACATTCTAGAATATGCTGTAAAGTTACCCAATCAGCAACAACGGCACAATCTTGCTAGTGTTGCCGTTAGTCGTGGCAAACTCTTTACTTTCAACGCCTCTACCACGGAACAGCGTTGGCAAAAAGCCGCACCAAAGCTACAGCAAATGGTTAAGTCTTTTACAGTGTATTAACAGCGCCCGTGTCCATATGCCAGTACGCCTACGCCCGAATTTATGCGTGGGCTATTCTGACTTCTGGTTTCTGGCTCCTGACTTGTGTGAAAAATGACCAATAATAAATGACCAATGACCGATCGGAATGCTAGATAATAGGAAGGCTTTGTCAATTTTGAGCATTGTCATTACTAACCTGAGTTTGAATCCATAGCTATGCGAACCCATTATTGCGGCGACCTCCGCACAGAAGATATTGGAGCAACAGTTACCCTATATGGTTGGGTAGACCGTCGCCGCGATCACGGAGGAGTGATTTTCTTGGATTTGCGCGATCGCACGGGACTTGTCCAAATTGTCAGCGATCCTCAACGCACTCCCGATTCATACCATCAAGCGGAAGCACTGCGGAACGAATATGTAGTCTGCATTACGGGTAGAGTTACCCAGCGTCCTCCAGAATCTCTCAACCCCAAGCTACCGACAGGGGAAGTCGAAATCTACGCCGATAAAATTGAGTTGCTTAACGCTGTCAGCAAACAGCTACCCTTTCAAGTCAGTACGGCTGAAACCGAGTCGGTACGGGAAGAATTGCGCCTCAAGTATCGATATTTAGATTTGCGTCGCGATCGCATGAATCGCAACCTGCAACTCCGCCACCAAGTTATCAAAGCCATGCGCCGTTTTCTAGAAGACGCACAAGGCTTCATTGAAATCGAAACCCCCATTCTTACCCGTTCTACCCCTGAAGGCGCGAGAGATTACTTGGTTCCCAGTCGCGCCAACCCGGGTGAGTGGTTTGCTTTACCACAATCGCCGCAATTATTCAAGCAATTACTGATGGTGTCGGGGTTTGACCGCTACTATCAAATTGCCCGTTGCTTTCGCGATGAAGATTTACGGGCAGATCGTCAGCCAGAATTTACCCAACTAGACATGGAAATGAGTTTCATGTCTCAAGAAGAAATTTTGGAGCTTAACGAAAGTTTAGTTTGTCATATTTTCCAGACAGTTAAAGGGATCGATCTACCCCGTCCTTTCCCTCGCCTCACTTACGCCGAAGCAATGGCACGCTACGGTAGCGATAAACCCGACACCCGCTTTGACCTGGAATTAGTCGATGTCTCCGATCTCGTCAAAGACTCCGGCTTCAAAGTGTTTTCCAGTGCGGTAAAGTCTGGTGGGATTGTCAAAATTCTGCCTATTCCCAACGGTAATGAAGCCATTTCCAACGTGCGGATCAAACCAGGCGGTGACTTATTTAAGGAAGCCGAAAGCGCAGGTGCAAAAGGACTTGCTTATATTCGCGTTCGCGAAGATGGAGAAATCGACACAATTGGTGCAATTAAAGACAACCTCAGCCCCGAACAAAAACAAGAACTCTTGAGTCGCACTGGGGCAGAACCAGGACACTTATTACTATTTGGTGCTGGAGTTACAGATGTAGTTAACAAAACCCTAGACCGCTTGCGACAAGTTATTGGCTACGAATTGGGGCAGATCGACCCCAGCAAAATCAATTTGTTGTGGGTGACAGATTTCCCCATGTTTGAATGGAATGCCGACGAAAAGCGTCTAGAAGCGTTACACCATCCCTTTACAGCCCCCCATCCCGACGACCTACACGACCTCAAAACAGCCCGCGCCCAAGCTTATGACTTAATATTCAACGGCTTTGAAGTCGGTGGCGGAAGCTTGCGGATTTATCAACGGGAAGTCCAAGAACAGGTCTTTGCCGCAATTGGTTTGTCGATAGAAGAAGCTTATAACAAGTTTGGCTTTCTCCTAGAAGCATTTGAATACGGCACTCCTCCCCACGGTGGGATTGCCTACGGATTAGACCGTTTGGTGATGTTACTAGCAGGGGAAGAATCAATTCGAGATGCGATCGCCTTTCCAAAAACACAACAAGCCCGTTGTCTATTAACTGACGCACCCTCTGGAGTGGACGCAAAACAGTTGAAAGAATTACACGTTGCTTCGACTTATCAACCAAAAGCGGGAGTCGGGAGTCGGGAATTGTAGAGACGTTACATGTAACTCTCTACAATTCCCCTTTGTCTTCTCCCTAACCCCTAGTAGGGCAATTGCGATCGCGACTTGAGCAAGAACCGAACTCGATTCAATGTAACCGTTTGCTAAGTTTAGGGCAGAATGTATATACCCGAAACTATCCCTACTAGGTGCTGATTTGTCGCCTACACAGTGCCTTAGTGGGCTTATCCCTACACATAAAATTAGGTTGAATCGCACTCAGGAGGCTGATAGCTAGATGGCTGCTACTGATTTTAAGGACTATTACAGTATTTTGGGAGTCAACAAGACTGCCAGTAATGATGAAATTAAACAGGCTTTTCGCAGGCTAGCCCGTAAATTTCACCCGGATGTTAACCCAGGTAACAAGCAAGCCGAGGCGCGATTCAAGGAAGTTAACGAAGCTTACGAAGTCCTTTCAGATCCAGACAAGCGCCGTAAATACGACCAATTCGGTCAGTACTGGAAGCAAGCCGGACAAGCTTGGTCGCCTGGTGGCGCTGGTGCTGGTGGGGTTAATGTTGGTTTCGACGATTTTGAGTTTGGCAGATACGGCAGTTTTGATGAGTTTATCAACGATCTACTCGGTCGTTTTGGTGGTGCTGGCGCACCTGGCACACCTGGCGCACCTGGCGCACGAACTGGTGGGACTCGTCAGACATATAGTTATACCACTTCTGGAAGAAGATCGTCTGGAACGGGCGGTTTTGACGGCTTCACCGATCCCACTGCTGGTTTTGACGGTTCCGCAGCTAGCACCGACAGAGAAGCCGCGATCGCCCTCACTTTATCAGAAGCGTTTCACGGCGTACAGAAACGGTTGAGTGTTGGTAGTGAAACTATTGAAGTCCGCATTCCGCCAGGGGCAAAACCTGGTAGCCGCGTCCGCGTGCGGGGTAAGGGTTTAGTTAATCCTGCTACGCAGCAACGAGGCGATTTGTACTTGAAAGCGGACATTCAACCGCACTCTTTCTTCAAGTTTGAAGGCGACAATCTCGTCTGCGAAGTGCCAATTACTCCCGATGAAGCGGTTCTTGGTGCAGCAATTGACGTTCCTACTCCCGATGGTTCTGTCAAGCTTAATGTTCCAGCTGGAGTTCGTTCCGGTCAATCTCTACGTTTACGCGGTAAAGGTTGGACTCTACCAAAAGGTGGACGCACCGATTTGCTAGTAAAAATTGCGATCGTTCCACCGAAAGATTTGAGCAGTACGGAGCGGGAGTATTATGAAAAGATTCGCAGTAGTCGCAGTTTTAATCCCCGCGATCGCTTGCCACAAGTACGGTTGTAAACTAGTATTACAAAATTATGTAGGGGCGCACAGTTGTGCGCCCCTACTTTAGCTCCTATTTTACAATCCACATTAAATTGGCAGTAAAATCTAATTAAGTGCTGCTAACATTTGCTCTACACTGGCATTATGGTCGAGGAAAGAAAACAAGTGTTTGTAACGCAACCTGCCCTGATTATCTAATACAAACTGAGCAGGTAAAGGCGCACCCAGAGCTTGTCCCGTGCTGTATGCTCTAAATACATTGCAACTAGGATCGCTCAGTAACGGCATTCTCAAACCTAAATCTCTGACTACGATCTGACTTTGTTTTTCATCAGTACTTGTAATCATCAATAACTCAATTCCGCGATCGCGAAAGCGATCGTACTTCTCGTTCACATCTTTAATATGCGGGAAGCAAAAAGGACAATATTGCTTTTCCGTAAAAATCCGCGTAAAAGCTAAAATGACAGGTTGCTTACCTCGATATTCTGAAAGCTTAACTTCTCTACCATTAGTAATATCTGGCAATCGAAACTCTGGTGTTATTGCACCCAAATCTAAACTACTAGTAGCTGGAATTGGCAAGAAATTACGAAAAAAACGCTCGTTGAGTAAGCCGCTAAAATCGTTTGAAGTGAGTACCATCTTTCTAAATAGCGTTTGACAAAACTATATTTTACCGAAGCAGAAGACAGGAGACAGGAGCCAGAAGACAGAATGTTTTTTTGGTTATTAGTCTTATTCACCTAACACCTTAGCATCATAGCAATTCTCGATTGCGTGCGTGACATTTGTAGAGGCGCACAGCTGTGTGCCCCTACAAATCGTGTGTTTTACCCAATCGAAAACCGCTATCAGATGGAAAAAACACGATCGAATTTTTCTGTTTCACCAACTTTAACCCAACCCCAGGAGATAACTCGATCGCCTCCTTAATTGCATCTGCTAACACAAATAGATCGGGATAAGCGATCGCCTCTAAAACAATAAAAAACACTGTAAAGCTGTAGCTATTGCTTGAATCGATTTAGCTTGTCTAACTGCCGTATACAAGAGAGAAGAATGCAGATCGTAACCTATAAATCGCGCATAACTCGCATTGCGGCATTGTGTCCCGCTGCACCAATCACCGAACCTGCGGGGTGGCAACCTGCACTAGCTGAGTATAAACCCTGAATCGGCGTAGCATATGGCAAGCGATCGCTAAATCCAAAAGAATTATCGACGTGATGAATGTGTCCGCGTGTCAAACCAAAATGCTGTTCTAATCTCTGGGGATGGAGGGCAAAAACTTCTTGAACGAGATTGGAAGTACCAGGGGCAAAGCGATCGCAAATTGAGAGTAAATGTCTTACATAATTCTCTTCCTCCTCTTCCCAGGTTGTCCCTTGTAATTCATAAGGAACCCACTGCACGAACAAAGCTGAATTATGATGCCCTTGCCCATCTTGTAAAGAAGGATCGAGAGTTGTATGAATGTACCATTCAATCGTCGGAAATTCCGGTAGTCTTCCCGCTTCCACATCCGCAAAAGCTTGATACAAATGCATCATCACTTCTGACTCGTCCGGTAATAAATGAATCGTCGTGCCGTACTGACCCTGATTTTCAGGCAAACAGGTAAACTGGGGCAGTTCTCGCAAACACATATTGACTTTAAAAGTCGTGCCATCTCGCAAGTAACTATCTAGCCTGCGGTTGTAGTCGCTAGTAAGATTCTCCGTACCGACAAGTTGACGCATCCGAAATGGATCGGCATTCACAATTACGGTTTTAGCAGCAATCTCAGTGCCATCCTGCAACACGATACCCGTTGCGATATTCTGAGATACTACAATTTTATCTACGCCGCGCCCAGTTTCAATTTTGGCTCCAGCTTTCACCGCCGCCTCTGCCAGACGACTAGTCACAGTCCCCATTCCCCCTTGTACCACCATCCAAGTACCATCGCTTCCTGGGAGGCGACACATATTATGGACGAGAAAATTCATCCCCGTACCTGGAGTATCCCAAGTACCGAATACCCCTGTAAATCCATCGGTGACAGCATACATTGCCTTAACTAAATCGCTTTTAAAATCAAAGCGATCGAGATATTCGCCAACAGACTTGCGACACAGATCGATAAATATAGATCTTAAATGCGATCGCACGTATTTTTCTGCTGTCTCTTCTATCGATAGCGGTTCCTCTAACCACGTCGGGGCAATATCCTCTCTCAACTGTGCCAGTTCCTCTTGCAATGCCAAATTTGCTTGCCAATCAGCCTCAGAAAAAAAGGCAGTAAACTGCTGCTGCATCTGTGCCGTATCGGAACCAAATAGCAGGTAGCGCCGATCTGTTGTCGGGACGAAATAGTGAGGATCGCGACGGATTGTGGGTAGATCGATATCTAGAATTTTTAGGAGTTCTGGTGGCATTAACCCCAACAAGTACGCGCCTGTAGAAATACCTAAGTTGGGTGCAGTACGAAAAGGTGTTTCGGTACGACAAGCCCCACCAATCGCCTGTTTTTCTTCCAGAACCAATACGTTCAATCCTTGACGAGCAAGCAGTAATGCTGCTACCAATCCATTATGCCCAGCGCCGACGATCGCAATATCTACAGAGTGCTTCATATTAATGTTTGCGGTCATATGCTGTCACGGATTGAATTTAAGTTCCAGCATCTTGACTTTTGACTTTTGACTTTTGTACGGGCAGGTTTACAAAGAAACTCTACTGCGAACAGACATTTTATTTTAAGTAAACCTGTCCCTACGATCTTGACGCACTCCACGCGATCGCGGGGCTAGACTTTAGCAGTTTTTTACGATCGCGCTGTTTTTTCTGCCTTGCCAATATACATGACTGACGTATTATCTATAATGCTTGCCCTCAAACTACCCGTTCTCTTATAGCGCCAGAAAGTGGCGATCGCATCCCAGGGTGAACTTCCAAATAGGCTAAAGCCTTTAATGTCAATATTCGTAAAACTCTGTTGTTGCATCAAACTCGTTAACTCCTCTGGTTTGATGAATTTCTCCCAGTCATGAATTCCGCGATCGATCGCTTTGACGACTCCCTCCAAAAACCAAATCATCATCAACTGCGATTGCACAGTCCTGTTGATCGTGTCAAAACAAAACGTTCCTCCAGGCTGCAAGACGCGATGAATTTCCATGACAGTTTGTTGCCAATTCGTTACGTGTTCTAAGACATCGACACAAACAACCACATCAAAATAGCGATCGGCATAGGGCAGATCTTCGGCATATCCATACTGATAGTCAATCTCGAATCCAGAAGTTGCAGCATGGGCTTTCGCTGCGGCGATACAACTCAAAGAGCGATCGATGCCGAAAACCTTTGCGCCTCGTGCGGCTAAAAACTCGCAAGAAAACCCTCCACCACAACCAACATCCAGAACTCTCAGCCCCTGCCAATTAGTTAAATGGCGATCGAAGTACTGAAAGCGAAGCGGATTAAGGCGGTGCAGGGCGTAGATCTTAGCATCAGGTTGCCACCATTCGGCAGCACTGCGATCGTAAAACTCTAAATCGTTTTTTTTCACTAGCAAACAAATCAGTTGTCAGTTATCAGTTACCAGTGTAGAGACGTTACATGTAACGTCTGTACAGAGTTATCAGTTGTCAGGGAAGCAACTACCAATTACCAATTACCAATTACCAACAACCAATTACCCTATGTAGTCCGCATTGCCACTCTAGCAGCATCAAAGTCTACCAGCTTAGCCATAGCGCCACTGCTTAAATCTACAGTATAAAGGGCATTTGGTTGGATGTATCTCGGTGCGCCAAAAGCAATCAGCTGGTTAGCGTTGTTGCATAATAGGCTTTGCAAGCCATTACCCCAAGAGTTGTTATTCAACCGCAATTGTACTAACGGCGTGACACTAGCTTGCGCTAAATTAATTCTGACCAGAGTAGTAGCACCGTTAGCAACGGCAGTTGTATAGATCGTGCCGTTGGGACAGATTGCTAAGGTACTATATTTTTGGTCAGATGGTAGGCTGAGTCTGACATTAAAAGTTCCTGTATTGGGGTTGACTTCTACAAGTCTTACAGGTGGTGTACCGTTCTTATTTGCAACCAAACCAAAAAGCGTGCCATCTGGAGTTACCATCAAACTTTCAAGTCTTTGCTGGGGTGTAAGTCCTGAAACTGTCACATCAGCGCGAGATATCCCAGGAAAGCTGAGGCGTGTCGGATTTCTGCCTTTCCTTCTAGTGGTTCTAGCGGGAGTTATGGCAACCACAGGCGTACCGTCGATTAAGTAGGCAAAACCGCTAATACTTTCATCCGTGGGCATTGCAGATGTTACCCCTCCCTGCCTTCTGCCTGTTGGCAAGTCAAGCGAGTTAATAATGACTTGTTGGGATGTATCAGAGGTATCGGAGGCATCGCCCGTTTCCACAGAGGGACTGGAAACATCGGTACGACTGGAATCTGGGGTAGTAACAGTTCCCCTAGAACTAATGCCCGCGATCGTTAAACCCGATGTTTGTGCCGAGGTTTTGCTAGCTAAATAGCTAAATCCAGCAATTGTAGTTGTAGCGATCGCCAATTGTCCAAACCGACGACGAGAAATTCTGATTTCCATATGAAATAAGTAGTGCGTGGTGCGTGACTGGTGGCTAGTGGCTAGTGACTAGTGGCTGGTGACAAGAATTGAGTCCAGTTACTAATCACTAGTCACTAACCACTAATAACTGTTCACTGATAACTGATTACCTAACCCTTATCCATCTAGCTACTGAAGGTACGCGACTGTTATTGCTGACGAACAACATGTACCAGCCAGCAGGGGCAATATTGCGATTAGATGTCAGGGTCACGGATAGGGAAGTACTAGTTCTAGAGGCGATCGGCACATCTACCAGCCGTTGTTCTGTATCTAGTCCGTGGGTTGTTGCCATTGGTCTAATTAAGCTGACCCATTGGATGTTCTGTGCCTGGGGAGTCGTGACTGTGAATGTATTGCCCAGCGAGATTTCTGCGGGTGCGTTTTGAATTGTCGGTCGCGTTTGCGAGATGTAAGGCGGGCTGTAAATTTCAATTTGCCTGTCCTCACAAGGTAGTGATGGCGTGCCTGGAAGGTTGCCATTGCTATCGCATTCATTTAACCGCCTGGGATTACCACCTGTGGTGACAACTCTGCCATCTGGTAGCAGTAAGGCAACGGAGTGATAGAGGCGAACTCGGTTAGCTGGCGCTGTAAGCGTCCAAGTATTGGCGATCGGGTCGTAGATCTCTGCGGTCAACGTGGCAGCATTCCCGGCTTCATCAAATCCGCTACCGTTACAAACTAAAACCGTGCGATCGGGCAGAATTACGGCGTTGTGGTGCTTGCGAGCAAAATTGAGCGATGGTGCAGTTGCATATGCAGGGTTACTTGCGTTTAAGTTGATGATACTGACTCTGTTGGTTGCCTGATTGGGATTTCCACCCCCAATCACCATGACTCGCTGGTCTTGAGCTGGTGGAAGCAGTACGCTAGCAGCTTGAGCGCCAGAGTCGGGCTGTTGCAATGCACCTACGGGTGTTTCGGTAATTCTTTGATTGAAATTACCTGGTAAAGTGAGTAGGCGGGCGGAAACGCCATTATTAAAAGCAAAATAGCCTCCGGTATAAAAAACCTGCCCCGTAGCGGTCAAAATTAAATGGGCGTAAAGCTCGAAAGGACTGGTAGCTTGAGAAAACGCTCTCCAAGAGCTGGAATATATTTCTGGGTTGATTGCTAGATTGCCATTCACATCCAGCCCCGATAAGGCAAAAATTCGACCGTTGCCCAGCGTTAGGATTGTAGGATACCAGCGACCGTACTTCATTGAGGCTATGGCTGTCAGCTGCTCGTTACTCGGATCGAATAAAAAAGCAGAGGTTGCTCCATAGAAAGGGTCGTATTGCAGAGTTCCACCTGCAATCATTAAGCGACCGTCAGCGCGAAACGATTGTCCGGCACAGAAAAGATCGATGGGTAGTCCAGAGGGATCTGTTGGTGGTGATTGACTGGTAAACGTGCCGCTGTTTACATCCCAAACTACGCTGTTGAAGGGCGAATTAATTCGCGTGGGATTATTTCCCGAACCAGTGAAAAAAAAGATTTTTCCCGTTCGTAACAATGCTGCATGGACGGGGTTAATCGGGACTTGATAGGACAGAAGTTGCCAGCTACCTACACCACTGCCTTGGGCTATTAGCGTCCCAGTACTAAATTTCTTGGTAGGTAAATTAAGTAGTTCGTGCTGAATCACTTAAATTTGTATCCTCCTGATGTCAGTTGTCAGTTGTCAGTTACATGTAACGTCTGTACAAAGTTGTCAGCCATCGGATATCGGTGCAGTAAGATGATATGTCGCGCCTCTCTATAGCAGTCCTATTTGATTCATGACCGGAGCAGGCTTCTAGCCTGCCGCAGGCTAGAAACCTGCTTTACAAATCATTTAGAACTGCTATATCACTATTAGCTAGTAGCTAATAGCTCGTAATTAAGACTAAATTGCGATCGTGTCGATCGCCTTTGAGCTGACTATTGGTAACGAATTAGTTTTGTCTGTCTTACTTCAGCCCTGAAATGAAAACACAAAACTCTAATGACTGCTATCAGTCTAAAGTTTACTCTTAATTTGTGGTAGATCTGGCATTCAAACGCTTGCCGAGAGCCACTCGGCAATTTTCTTGGTTAAGTCTGAAAACAACTTTAATCTGCGAATATCTTTTCAATATACACGACATATTGTCAAACTCAACTATTTTTTTGACAAAGTTTCTATCGACAGATCGTATATTTGATTCGTGCAAATTTTGCACGTTTGGCTTGAATCTTTGCAAAAACTTTGTCTTTTTTAAAACAAAAGCAAGAGAAAATAGCCAAGTTCCAACAAGAGTTAGAAAGAGGCAATTTTAGTTGCTTTGTCTCATTTGTTTAAAGGAATAATACAGGAAATCCGCGATTGCGTAAAACAGAATTTGATTTAGTTTGTTTAAGTATTTTGTCAGAAAAACTACTTTACTTAAAGAATATTTCAATCGAAAAAAAGATTTTGCCCAAAAATTCTCTTTCAACTCAAGTTGCGATCGAAACTCTAGAGAGTCGCTACAATGAAAGTTTGATGCTTCAGCCACTTATATGCCTTTGCCAATTGTTGCCATAGTCGGTCGCCCTAACGTGGGCAAATCTACGCTTGCTAATCGCCTGGCTGGAGTACAGGAGGCGATTGTCTATGACGAACCAGGTGTGACGCGCGATCGCACCTACATGCCTGCGTACTGGTGCGATCGCGAATTTTTGGTAGTCGATACAGGCGGCTTGGTCTTCGACGACGACACCGAATTTTTACCCCTGATCCGACAGCAGGTCATGGTAGCTTTGAGCGAAGCCAGTGCAGTGCTATTTGTCGTTGACGGTCAAACCGGACCACTGCCAGCCGATGAGGAAGTGGCGGCGTGGTTGCGGCAACAATCCCTACCCGTGCTACTTGCTGTCAATAAATGTGAATCACCCGAACAAGGTCTGATGCAGGCAGCGCAGTTTTGGGAACTAGGACTAGGCGAACCGTATGCTGTCTCTGGCATTCATGGCAACGGTACGGGAGATTTGTTAGACCAACTGATCGCCCACTTACCCCAACCTGAAGAAATTACTCCAACAAATGAGATTGCTGTAGCGATTGTCGGTAGACCCAATGTCGGCAAATCTAGCTTGTTAAACGCTTTTGTCGGCGAAAGTCGAGCGATCGTCAGTCCAATTTCTGGTACGACACGCGATTCAATCGATACCGTGGTCGAACACCAAGGACAAACCTATCGCTTAATCGATACAGCCGGAATTCGCAAAAAGAAAAACGTCGAATACGGACCCGAATTTTTTGGCATCAATCGTGCTTTTAAGGCAATTCGCCGCGCTGACGTAGTGTTACTCATCATTGATGCGCTCGACGGCGTGACCGAACAAGACCAAAAACTCGCCGGACGTATTGTTGAAGAAGGACGGGCTTGCGTTCTGGTCGTGAATAAGTGGGATGCGATCGAAAAAGATACATACACAATTTACGACTACGAAAAAAACCTGCGAGAGCGAATGCAGTTTCTAGACTGGGCAGAGGCAATTTTTGTCAGTGCTACGACCGGACAACGAGTAGAAAAAATTTTAGAATTAGTAGACCGAGCCGCCGAATCTCACAAGCGTCGCGTCTCTACAGCAGTTGTCAACGAAGTAATTGAAGAGGCTTTGAGGTGGCATTCTCCCCCAGTGACTCGCCAAGGACGACAAGGAAGAATTTATTATGGTACGCAAGTCAGCGTTCAACCCCCAGCGATCGCATTATTCGTCAACGATGCCAAGCGCTTCAACGACAACTATCGTCGATACATCGAGCGACAATTTCGCCAACAACTAGGTTATACTGGCACGCCGATTCGGTTATTCTGGCGTAGCAAACAAGCCCGCGACGTAGAAAAAAGCTCAAATCGCGCTACCCGCGTGTAGGAGAATTCGGAATTCGGAATTCGGAATTCGGAATTAATTTCGACTTGCGACTTGGAATAGCTCCGCGAGTTTCTCTTCCCCCTGCTCCCTGCTCCCAATCAAAATGGACTTACTGCGATCGCTACCCATAGGGTTATATCTAGAACAACCGATTGCTTGGCTGCATCGACTCGATCCGAGGGTGAAATTGGCTTGGTTGCTCAGCTTTTTAGCAGCGCCAATTATGGCAAACTCTCTCTACCGAGTAAGTTTAGTCATCTTACTCATTTTGATTACTTTAACAGCAGGGATTCCCTGGCGAGTTTGGCGACAACAAATGGGTTGGCTGCTCACGTTGTCATTTTTCGTCTTAATTTTGGGCGCGGTAAGTCCTGACGGTTTAGGCGTAGATCCTCAACCCCGCTTGCCAACTGCCGAACAGGGTGAGATGTTGGTTTTAGGCAATGAGTTTGATGCGGGAGTAGGTAGTAGGGAGCAGAGGGGACAAGGGG
>NZ_PYCI01000241.1:0-3741 GCF_003015105.1 Chroococcidiopsis sp. CCALA 051
TTTAATCTGGCGTAGTGCCTTGGTGGTTCTGGCATCCCAGCCAAAATCCACTCCACAAACTCTGCTTCGCTACGTTCCTTGAATGCTTCGCTAAAGATTCGCTCGTTACCAATTGTACTCTGTCGGCGATCGCCAATCGATTTTCCACAGGCACTCCCCGCACCGTGAGAGGGATAGATTTCCATGCGATCGCCCAGTGGCATGAGTTTGTCGAATAACGAATGATAGAGTTGTGCTGCCAGTTTCTTTTCAGTCCCTCCACCCAGTAAATCGGGTCGTCCAACATCTAAGTTAAATAAGGTGTCGCCCGTAAAGATGCCAAATGGTGCTTCACCCTGCTTGGCATCGGAAATCGAAAAGGAGACGTGTTCGGGTGTATGTCCTGGGGTATGTAAGGCGCGTAGGGTCACGTTACCGAGTTTTAATTCGTCGCCTTCACTCAGTTGTTGTAACTCGAACTGGTAATCGCTACTCTTGCCACCGTATATCGGCGCACTCGTTCTAGCTTTCAGTTCGTGAGAACCGGATACAAAGTCGGCATGAATGTGAGTCTCGATAATCTGCACGATCCTCACACCGAGTTCTCTTGCTCTTTGGATGTAAATATCTACGTCGCGACGGGGATCGATAACTGCTACGACTCCTGCTTTGTCGTCACCCACAATATAGGATAGGTGGGCTAATCCCTCGGCATCGATCTGTTCAAAAACTAGTGCCATTTTACTTTCTCCTGCAATCGTACATGAGGCGATCGCACCACATAAACTTGACTTATTCCTGCTGCTGGTGCGTGGCAACGTAATGCTCTAAAAACTGCTTCATTTGAGGATTGGCATTACAGTCAAAGCCAACCTCGCCTGCTTTCTCAAATACTTGCTCTGGAGTCATGCCTTGGCGTGTTGCCACGTTCATAAACGCCATTACACCCGCCCGCATAGAGCTAGCACAATGAATCAAAGCGGGTTTGGGTAATTTATCTATCTGCTCTAAAACTTGGGTAGTCAACTCGTCAGTCATCTCGTTGGGCTTGACTGGAATATTGGCGTATTGCAATCCTGCGGCTTCTGCCTGTTGTTGCTCGTCTTGAAGAAAACCTTGCTCTTCAGGCGATCGCAAATTCAGCACGGACTTGAAACCCTCGCCAGCTGCCTGCTGCAATTGCTCTGGTGTTACCTGCCCTGCCACTGATAGTTCGTCATTAATCTGTTTGACGTTTTCCATACTTACCTTTTAGTCTTTTTGTACTTACCATATTACCAGTTGGTAATATGGTAGTGTTTCTGCGTTAGTTAGATGTCGTTTTTAGGTTTGTATGCTAAAGCCTTCTCCTCAAGCCCTGACTCCAGTGGCAGAGTTTTTCAAAGTTTTGTCCGAAGTCAGTCGGCTGCAAGTTTTGTGTTCTCTCAAGTCGGGAGCGAAAAACGTGACGGAAATTATCGCTGCAACTGGACTGGGACAAGCAAATGTTTCCAAGCAGCTCAAGATGCTAACGCAAGCAGGTATGGTCGTTCGCCGTCCAAAGGGAATTAGCGTGTTTTACGAGATCTCCGATCCGATCGTGTTTGAGCTTTGCGAAATAGTTTGCGATCGCCTAGCAGTAAGACTTGAGGAACAAACCCAACAGTTAGAGGAACTTCAGAACTTGCGCGATCGCTAAATCTACCTAAATGAATTGTTTGCATTTGAATTGACAATATGCCAAAGTCGAGTACTGCTAAATCCACCGCATGAAGTTCGCGAAGCTTCCTGGCGGCAGAAGTTCTTGTCTTTTAGACAAAAAATACTGACACGACGGCAACTATTTGTCGTATCTGCTGAATCATTCTTCTACACGAGTTGCAATCATTTAACAAGTTGGCTCGCGGATTGCCATCAATAATAAATGCTGCGCATCGACATGGAGAATGTTGATGGAGCGCGACAATGGACAAGACTTACAAAATTGCTACCAACGGCGGCATCTACTGGCAGGGGAAATACGGCATCTTGTTTCTCGACCGTGCAGAAAATAAAGTGACGTTGCGGTTGCGCCAAAAAGTGAAAGGCGAGTTCAGAACTACCAAATGGCTCTGCTTTTCTCTGAGAACGAGCAAGTTGCGCGTCTATATGTGGAGCAAGCGATATGGAGTGCGCGATATCACCTACAGCGACACCGAGTGCATTATTCACAAGCTTGCGAAAGCAGCGCGGGTGGGTGGTTCTGACTCTCGGAATCTACCGATAGCATTGGCAAAGCAAGCCGTAGCCGAACTGTTACAAATCGAGAAATGCCGCAACCTCTACGAAACAACTATCGCTGAGGTATTACCATTTCTCCAACAATACGATTCCATTCCTCCGATTTCCGCTATACTGCGGCTGGGGTTCAAACGAGAAAATCTCAAGGATGCTGTCAAAATTTGGTTTGGTAGGGATAGCAAGCAATTGCTCAAACTCGTAGCACGACTGCTGGAGGCGCAAGTAGAATATGAGAGAAAATGTCTGTGGGCAGTACAAACCAACTGGTTGGCGCTAGCAGTAGCCTTCGCCCAGCAGTGGCAACTCGACTACATCCACGCCCTGTTAGAACTGAAGCCAGTCGAAATCGATCCCAAACAGGTGCATCACCTATTGCAACAGTATTCACCTCAGCGGACGCTGAAGTTGCTGGAGTCGGTAGCAGAAGAGTACAACGCCAGCTATCTGCTAGATGCAGCTAATATGTACTGGCAGATATCAAAGGATCTGCCCCACTACAAACTGCCCCCGCGCCCGCGAACGCTCTGCCAGTTGCACGACTGGATACAACGTGACTATAACCGCTTTTGCAGCGAACGAGAAGAAAAACGCCGCCTGCCAATTAAAAAGCTGGGGAAATTAGACGGCACGGCAGTCAACGGTTTTGTCTTTGTCGTCCCCAGAACCGCTCGTATGCTAATAGAGTGGGGCAATGCTCTCAATACTTGTATTGGTAGCTACGCCGACAAAGCCATTAAACGGCACTGTTATCTGCTCGGTGTGATGGCGGAAGGAGAGCTGAAATATGCCATTGAGATCGACCGTCAAGGTCGGATAGTGCAGTTTAGCGGTCGGAGAAACAGCCGTCCGGCTGCCCCAGACCGAGCGGCAGTCGAAGCATTTTTGCGACCGAGGCTGGAAGAACTATTTCCCAGCAAGTCACAGGCGATCGCAAGTTAAACCCGCTCTCTAGGCGCACCTGGGACCCCTGCTTGACTCGTGAAGGCAGAGGTCTAATTTTTTTCTACCAACGAAAGTGCCTGCACTCTCTCCACGCAAGAGTGCAGGTTAGATTTATATGAAACCAGGTTTCTATGCTGTTGTTGGTAACAGCGACTACATAAGATTAAACGAAAGCAAGATACCGATTTGGGAACTGCTTGACGAGCAACCCACGGGTTGGTTGCGATCGCTTGCCAGCCGCTCTACTACAGTACTGCCCGATCGCCAGCCGATGATTTGGGATTGCGGCGCGTTTGGCTACCGAAATCTTAACATCCCTCAAATTCGTGGTAGATTCGTGACTGCACATTTCTGTATTTACCAATACGCTTGCTTGAGCAAACCTGGAGATGCGATCGTCGCACCAGATCGTATACTTGTAGGCAATCGCATTAACGAGCGCAGAAAATTTAATGGGCAACAGGTAATTGAATTCATTAAGTTACAATACATCGGACAGAATCAGGCGGCGATAGTGCCGTAGGAACGTAGACTTTGGTAGTTGGGATGAGATTTAATCAA
>NZ_PYCI01000149.1:0-15389 GCF_003015105.1 Chroococcidiopsis sp. CCALA 051
TCCCTCTTCCCTACTCCCTAATTAACCAATGCCTGGACACGACATAATTGTAATCGGTGCTTCTGCTGGTGGGGTAGAAGCTCTGTCTCAACTGCTGAGCCATTTACCGTTGGATATTCCAGCGGCAATTTTTGTCGTGCTGCACGTTCCCTCTGAAGGTTATAGCGTGCTACCAAAAATTCTCAATCGGGCGATCGCCAAGCGTCAGCCACAATCTTCACTCAAGGCATTACATCCTGAAGATGGCGAGCCGATCGAATATGGCAAAATTTATGTCGCACCACCCGATCGCCACTTGCTCGTCAAACGCGGCTCGATTACTGTAGCTCGCGGTCCCAAAGAAAACGGTCATCGCCCTGCGGTAGACCCACTGTTTCGCTCGGCAGCACGGGCATACGGACAACGGGTTGTGGGTGTGGTCTTGTCGGGGACGCTAGATGACGGGACAGCAGGATTGATGGCAGTGAAGCAACGAGACGGCATGGCGATCGTCCAAGACCCTGAAGAGGCAATGTATTCGGGAATGCCCCGCAGTGCAATTGAAAATGTAGAAGTCGATCGCATTTTACCCTTGGCAGAGATGGCAGCCTTGCTTGTAGAGCTGGCGAACCAGCCTGTAGTCACAGAAACAACAACCGTATCTGATGATATGGAAATGGAGGCTGACATGGCAGAACTAGAGTTAAATGCGATGCAGAACCCCGATCGCCCTGGCAGACCCTCCCCATATGGTTGTCCAGATTGCGGTGGCGTGCTGTGGGAACTGGATGAAGGCAAGCTCGTCCGATTCCGCTGTCGCACGGGTCACGCTTACTCTACAGATAGTTTGCTTGCCGCTCAGTCAGAGTCATTGGAAGACGCACTGTGGAACGCACTGCGGGCATTAGAAGAAAAAGCTGCCCTGACAGAGCGATTGGGAAACCGCGCCCGCGATCGCCAGCAAACTTATTCTGCTAAACGGTTTGGAGAACAAGCGCGAACCGCACATCACCAGGCGACTTTAGTGCGCCAACTGATCTTGAGAAACGGAAGTGATGGCAGCGACACATCTACAGCGAATGGACAGGTGGTAGGATCGCAGAGTAGTGCAGCCGCAGGAGGTACTCCTGAAGCAGAAATGAAATATCCTGCCGTGGAAGACTCCTCCTCGCTGCCTCAGAAAGTTGTAGCGATCTGTGCCTCTGCTGGAGGATTGAATGCCCTGAGCCAAGTTCTATCGGCATTACCAACAGAATTTCCAGCTGCTATTACTGTAGTTCAGCACATCAGCCCTCACTACCCTAGCATGATGGCGGATATTCTCAGCCGTCGCACAAAAATGCCCGTCGTACAAGTCCGAGCGGGAGATAATTTGCGATCGGGAGCAGTTTATATTGCGCCGCCAGACCATCACCTACTGGTCAATGCAGATGGTAGCTTGTCGTTGACTCATTCAGAACTCGTACATTTTGTCCGTCCTTCAGCAGATTTACTCTTTGAATCGGTAGCCGCTAGTTTTAAACAGCAGGCGATCGCAGTTGTCTTGACGGGTACGGGTAGCGATGGTGCAATGGGAGTCAGGGCAATTGCAGAAATGGGCGGGACTGTAATTGTTCAAGACTACAAAAGTGCTGAATTTGGGGGAATGCCAGAAGCAGCCATTAATACTGGCGTTGTCGATCTGGTTTTACCTTTAAACGAGATTGCCCCTACCTTAGTAAAACTAGTTGCAGTTGAGGTGAAGGGATGAGGGATGAGGAATGACGGCTGAGGCGAATGCTGAGTTTGAAGCATTAATTAACTACATTAAACGCAATCGCGGATTTGATTTTACAGGTTACAAGCGTTCTAGTTTGATGCGGCGAGTGCGCAAACGAATGCAGGCACTCGCCCTTGAGAACTTCAGCGATTACATGGATCGCCTAGAGGTAGCGCCAGAGGAATTCGTCCTTTTGTTCAACACAATTTTGATCAATGTCACGTCCTTTTTTCGCGATCGCGCTACCTGGGACTACGTGACGACAGAAATTGTGCCTCGAATTACTGCCCGCAAGGAACCTACAGAACCAATTCGGATTTGGAGTGCTGGCTGTGCTTCGGGACAAGAGGCTTACACTTTAGCAATGGTGATGGCTGAAGCAGTAGGCATCGAGCAGTTGCGTCAGCGCGTCAAAATTTATGCGACAGATGTGGATGAAGAAGCGCTCAACCAAGCCCGTCACGCTACTTTCAACGAACGAGAGGTGAGTTCCGTTCCGCCGGAAATGTTAGAACTTTATTTTGAGGGTTCCAACGGTTTTTATACTTTTCGTAAAGACCTCCGCCGTTCGGTAATTTTCGGTCGTCATGACTTGTTACAAGATGCACCTATTTCCCGCATTGACTTGTTGTTATGTCGCAACACGTTGATGTATTTCAATGCTGAAGCTCAATCGAGAATTATTGCCCGCTTTCACTTTGCTTTAAATGATGCTGGCTTCTTATTTTTAGGTAAAGCAGAAATGTTACTCAGTCACGGCGATTCTTTCACGCCAGTCGATTTGAAGCGACGAATTTTCATTAAAGTCCCTAAAGGAAATATGCGCGATCGCTTGTTGCTTATGGGTAACAATCACGTCGATGACGAAGCCAATTATTTAGCGAGCCACGTCCGCATTCGGGATACAGCATTCGACCTCAATCCCACCGCTCAGATCGCGATCGATGTCAATGGACTACTCACATTAGCTAACGAACGCGCCCGCAACTTATTTAACATTCACCCTAGAGATTTGGGTCGTCCGCTGCAAGACCTGGAAATTTCTTACCGCCCTCTAGAACTGCGTTCTCGGATCGAGCAAGCCTATGCCGAACGGCGTGCTGTCAACCAAACAGAGGTAGAGTGGATTTCTGCCTCTGGAGAGACTTTGTATTTTGACGTACAAATATCGCTCCTGCAAGACATTAACGGGAGAATACTGGGATGCAGCATTGTTTTTATCGATGTCAGTCGCTCTCGGCGGTTGCAAGAGGAACTAGAACATTCCAATCAAGAATTGGAAATGGCTTATGAGGAATTACAGTCAACCAATGAAGAATTAGAGACAACCAACGAAGAATTGCAATCTTCTAATGAAGAACTGGAGACAACGAACGAGGAACTGCAATCGACTAATGAAGAATTGGAAACCATGAATGAAGAACTGCAATCTTCCAACGAAGAATTGCAGACAATTAATGAAGAACTGCGATTGCGCAGCGAGGAACTGAATCAAGTCAACGCCTTTCTAGAGTCGATCCTCACCAGTCTTCGCGGTGGAGTGGTAGTCGTGAATCGCGAACTGCAAGTCCAAGTTTGGAATAATAAAGCTGAAGATCTATGGGGCTTGCGCAGTAACGAAGTTGAAGGACAACATTTTTTAAACTTGGATATCGGTCTACCAGTCGGGCAGATGCGACAGCAAATTCGCTCTTGCCTAGCGGGAGAATCTCGCTCTATTGAAGTGTTTCTAGATGCAATCAATCGGCGCGGTAAGGCGATCCAATGTAAAGTCACTCTCACCCCTTTAATGGATTATCGGCAAGGAATTCACGGGGTCATCATGTTGATGGAAGAACAAGGGTCAGTGACCAGTGACTCCTCGATAACTGATAACTGACAACTGATAACTGACAACTGATAACTGTTTATAGCGATTCTCGTTATGATGCGATACATTCGTAGGGGCGCACAGCTGTGCGCCCCTACAGATCTTGTATTTCATCGAATTGAAAAAGGCTATAAATAAAGCTTTTGACTGAGTTATTCTCTTCCTTTCAGTAGGTTTGAGAGAATCACTTTATTAGCTATTTTTTTAGTGAATAGCAGTATAAAAGTGAAAAGAAAATAATGTTGGCTAGCGTACATGCATTCCTTAACTTATATTAATGTTATTGCTGAAATATTGCATTTGCATCAAAACCTTCGCGTTAAAAATAATACCTGATTTCACCAATTCAAGCCAGTCGATTAGTTAAAATTACCAAAAAACAGCAATTTTGACAGAATTTTTTTAAAAACCATGTGTATATTGTTGCCCGCTGTTTTATTTCACACCACCGTTAATCTCAAGTCAAAGCACTACCTTGTTTCTACCCTTAGAGGGATAGGTTTAGTTCAAAGGTCGATCGCCATACAATATATGGTCAACCCGCTGCTGCAATCTCGATTGGTGGAGGTGTAAAATGGACGCGAGGCTATTTAATCAAAAAATAGAAACCACATATAAACAGGCAGCCCAACTATACAAGCGCACTAAAGTAGCATCGCCAGAGCAACGGGCAGAATTGCTAGAACAATCGCTAGAAGAATTAAGGATAACTCTAGAGGAATTGCATGTAGCAGAAGAAGAAATATTAGCCCAAAATCAAGAATTGGCGATCGCTCAGAATCAAATTGAGATCGAGCGCCAGCGTTATCTAGACTTATTCGAGTTTGCTCCCGATGGCTACATTGTGACAGATGCAACGGGAAAAATTCGCGAAGCTAACCGCGCTGCTGCAAAGCTACTCAACGTACCACAGCAATTCTTAGTCGGTAAACCTCTGATTAGCTACGTTCCCTACGACCAACGACAAGTTTTTCGCACTCAGTTGCAAAAAATGTCTCAAATGCAACAGATGCAAGAATGGGAACTGACAATTTGTCCGCGCCATGCTGTAGCTTTTGATGCTGCCGTGACGGTATCAAGCATGTACAATGCAAGTGGTATTCCTATGGGATGGCGGTGGCTGATCCGAGATATCACTGCCCGCAAACAGGCGGAAGCAACGATTCGCACCATTCAACTGCAAAACTTGCAATTACAAGAAGCCGCAAAGCTGAGAGCGCATTTTTTGGCAATTATGTCTCACGAGCTACGCAGTCCCTTAAATGCGATCGTGGGGTTTTCTCAGTTATTACTGCGTCAGACTCAAAGTGCCTTGCCTCACAACCAAGAAAATATGGTGTCGCGTATCCTTAGTAGTGGAAGGCATTTGTTAGTTTTAATTGAGGATATTCTCGACTTTTCTAAAGTTGAGGCTGGCAAGCTGACTCTAAAATTAGAGCCTTTAAATGTCGTCGATTTAGTTATAGCAACAACAGAAGAAATGCACTGTTTAGCCGAGCAGAAGCATTTGGAGTTACAGAGATCGTTTGCTATTCAATCCTCCATAATTACTAATGACAGCGTTCGCCTGCGGCAAATCTTACTCAATTTGCTATCGAATGCCATCAAGTTTACTGAAGTGGGTAAGGTTGAAGTTAGGGTGTGGGAATTAGGTTCAGACCGGATTGCGATCGCGGTAGAAGATACGGGAATTGGTATTGATCCAGAAGACTTGCAATCGATTTTTCAACCATTCCGCCAAGGGAACCAAACTCTAACCCGCCAGCATGGAGGTACGGGACTGGGATTAGCAATTACAGATTCCCTAGTCAAGATGATGAGAGGAAAAATTTCGGTTGAAAGTAAACTAGGTGAAGGCGCGACATTTTACGTCGAGTTACCCCGTCAGGTTGGACAGCAATAGACATCGGTTAAAATGCACAGTTTTTGGAGATCCCCCAACCCCCTTCAAAAGGGGGCTATTGGTTCCCCCCCTTGTTAAGGGGGGCTAGGGGGGATCGAGATCTTCAACTTCAAACGCAGAACTCCTACCGACTCTTGTACGGGCGGGTTTTCAAACCCGCCCCTACGATTCCCGACTCCCTTAATTAACAGAACTCAACTCTTTACCCACAACAGCCTCCGGCGTATCAGCTTCAGAAGGTGGTACGACTTGCCAGAATTTAGGTAAATATTCCGACCAATTCGCTAGAATAGCTTGCGCTTTTGCAGAGTTTGTGCGTTCGGCGTGCGTTTGAATCAGCTGGCGTAACTGTTGTTCTCCCGCAGGCGAACTGACTTTTTGCAGCTTGACGATTTCGTGGTTGACTAACTCAGGGAAATTCTCCTCTTCGTCAAGGAAGTAAGCTAATCCACCCGTCATTCCCGCACCGACATTCCTACCAACTTTGCCCAAGACGACAATCGTACCACCAGTCATGTACTCGCAACAGTGATCGCCCGCACCCTCAATGACTGCAACGCCTTTGGAGTTACGGACTGCAAAACGCTCGCCTGCGATTCCGTTAGCAAAAAGCACTCCACCCGTCGCCCCATACAAGCAGGTGTTACCGACGATAACGTTATCAGCTGCTGCATAGTTAGCTTCTGGAGGAGGCGTGATGACAATTTCACCACCATGCATCCCTTTACCTACGTAGTCGTTGGCTTCCCCGACGAGTTTCAAAGTCATTCCCGATAAGTTGAATGCACCGAAACTCTGTCCTATTGCACCCGTAAAGTTGAGGTCGAGTTGTCCTTCAAAACCATCATCGCCGTAAAGGGAAGCGATCGCCCCTGCAATTCTCGCGCCTACGGTACGGTCGGTATTAACGACATTATAGGTTTTGCTCACGGCAGATTGATTTTGAATTGCGGCTTGGATTTCTGGATCGGCAAGAATTTCGTCATCCAGTACGTGTCCGTTGCTGTGGACGTTTTCGTGTGACAACCAAGCGCGATCGCTTTTCGTATCGGGTAATTTGGTAATGCAGTCGAGGTTGAGAGTTTGCGTTTTGGTCAAGCGCACTTCTTCTCTAACTTTCAGCAAATCGGCGCGACCGACAATTTCATCGAGAGAACGATATCCTAACCGTGCCAATAAGCTGCGCGTTTCTTCCGCGATAAATAAGAAGAAGTTGACAACGTGTTCTGGAATCCCTGGGAAACGCTGGCGCAAGTCTTCCCGTTGGGAAGCAACACCCACAGGGCAATTGTTGGTATGGCAGATTCTTGCCATGATACAACCCTCGGCGATCATGGCGATCGAACCGAAGCCGAATTCTTCTGCTCCCATTAACGCACCCATTAACACGTCCCAACCGCTCTTAATTCCGCCATCAACCCGCAAGATGACGCGATCGCGCAGGCTATTTTGCATCAGCGATCGATGCACTTCCGTCAGTCCCAGTTCCCACGGCGTACCCGCGTGTTTAATTGAACTTAAGGGGGATGCGCCCGTTCCACCATCGTGACCGGAAATTTGAATGATGTCAGCGTTGGCTTTCGCTACCCCCGCCGCGATCGTCCCAATGCCGATTTCTGCTACCAATTTCACTGAAACTTGGGCTTTGGGATTAATTTGGTGCAAGTCAAAAATTAGCTGCGCCAAATCTTCAATCGAATAGATATCGTGGTGGGGTGGCGGCGAAATTAAAGTGACTCCTGGCTTAGAACGGCGCAGCAGGGCAATGTATGGACTAACTTTTTTGCCTGGAAGTTGTCCGCCTTCGCCTGGTTTTGCCCCTTGAGCGATTTTAATTTCGATCTGCTTGGCGTTCATCAGATATTCTGGTGTCACGCCAAATCGACCGGAAGCAACCTGTTTGATCGCGCTGGATGCTGTGTCGCCGTTTTTCAAACCCTTGAGATGCGGTAGCAGCGAGGAACGCCCTTCGCTCACATCTTCTAGAACCTTGAACCGAACTGGATCTTCTCCGCCTTCACCAGAGTTAGATTTACCACCAATCCGGTTCATGGCGATCGCCAATACTTCGTGCGCTTCCCTTGACAAAGCACCCAAAGACATGCCACCCGTACAGAAGCGCTTGACAATAGCGCTAGCTGGTTCGACTTCCTCAACTGGAATGGGACTGCGATCGGATTGGAAGTCGAGTAAGTCTCGCAAAGCGGTTAACGGACGGTTTTGCAGGTGTTTTTTGTAAATGTTGTAATGATCCTGATTCTCTGGACTAGCAACAGCTTTGTGCAAAGCCTTCGCCAGTTCGGGGCTATTCATGTGATATTCGCCCCCTGGACGGTACTGGACGAAACCGAAGTTTTCCAGCTTCTTCACCGTCACTTCTGGGAAGGCGCGAGTATGGAAGGATAGCACTTCGCTTGCCAATTCCTCAACGCTCAAACCGCCCAAACGCGATGTCGTGCCGTAAAATCCAATCGCGAGTAAATCGTGTCCGATGCCGATCGCCTCAAAGATTTGCGCTCCTTGGTAGCTCGATAGCAGCGAAATTCCCATCTTGGATAGAATCTTCAGAATCCCTGCTTCCACCGCTTTTTGGTAGTTAGCTAAGGCTTGCTGTAATGTCAGACTAGACATTTTACCCCGCTCCATCATCTGCTGGGTCTTCGGGTCGCCATGCCAACTTTCCACTGCGGCTAAGGTGAGATAAGGACATACAGCAGATGCACCGTAACCAATCAGACAGGCAAAGTGATGGGTACTCCAACATTGTGCCGTATCGACGACCAGCGAGGCTTTCATCCTTAGTCCAGCCTTGATCAGGTGGTGGTGTACGGCTCCTATTGCCAGCAAGGGTGGAATATAGCTAGTTTCAGCGCTAATTGGATTGGGCGTGCGATCGCTCAGAATTAAAATTTGCTTGCCAGCTTTGACAGATGCAACCGCATCAGCTTGTAACTTTTCTACAGCTTTTGCCAATCCTGCGGGTCCCGTAGCAATGTCGTACTGCGTCGAAAGCGTGGCGCACTCAAAACCAGATTGAGTAATTGCCTCCAAATCTGCCTGCTGTAATACGGGAGAATTTAACAGCAAGCGTCGGGCATCTTCCGCTTGCGGGTCGAGCAAGTTACCACGAGCGCCCAATTCTACTTTTAACGACATTACCAAGCTTTCCCGCAACGGATCGATCGCGGGGTTAGTCACTTGGGCAAACCGCTGTTTGAAATAGTCGTACAGCAGATGCGGCTTTCCTGAAAGGATGGCTAAGGGGATATCATCACCCATACAAAATGTCGGTTCTTTCCCTTCCGCCGCCATCGGCTGAATTGTCATTTCTACATCTTCGCTGCTGAAACCGAAGGCGATTTGGTGGCGCAGGAGAGTTGGTCTGTCTGAGTAGGGGTGTGGGGTGTAGGGTGTGTGTGGGGTAGAGCCATTACCGTTTTCCCGACTCCCGTACGGGCGGGTTTCCAAACCCGCCCCTACCGACTCCCGACTCCCTAGTTCCACGCGATATTGTTTCAGCCACTCACCATATGGATGTGCTTTGGCGACGCGCTGTTTGATTTCCCAGTTTTTGAGGATACTACCTTCGTTTAAGTCTAGAGCAATGGTGTGTCCTGGTCCGAGTCTGCCTTTTTCAATAATTTCGCTTTCCTTCAGGTCTACAACTCCAGCTTCAGAAGCAACCACCAGCATTCCATCTTTAGTCACGACATATCGCGCCGGACGTAAGCCGTTGCGGTCTAGTGTAGCTCCTACAGTTTTACCATCGCTGAATACGAGTAAGGCGGGACCATCCCAAGCTTCTTGGATACCGCTGAAGTATTCGTAAAAGTCTACAATGTCAGGATATTGTGCTAGTTCTGGTTGATTTTGGTAAGCTTCGGGAACCATCAACATCAAGGCTTCCGAGGGGCTGCGACCGGAACGCACCAGCAATTCAAATACGTTGTCTAAGGTAGCAGAATCGCTATTATCGAGCTGTACGATTGGATTCAAAGCATCCAAATTCCCTTGCCATACAGGGTGGTTCAAGTCAGCTTGTCTCGCCCGCATCCAGTTGATATTACCCAGTAGCGTATTAATTTCGCCGTTATGTCCCAACAAGCGCATCGGTTGGGCAAGGGGCCATTTGGGTAAGGTATTGGTGCTGAAGCGGCGGTGATAAACGCAAAAAGCACTTTGATAAGCAGGGTTCGTTAAATCTTGGTAAAATTCACCCAATACCTCAGCGCGTACCATACCTTTATAAACGATGGTGCGGCAGGAGAAGGAACAGATATAACAGTGTTCCGACCATTGAAGTTGAGTTTGTTGCGCGATCGCCTTACCGATGCGACGGCGGGTAATATAGAGTTGACGTTCCAGTTCTTCACCTGTTAGCTCGGAACTGACAATTATTTGCTCGATTTGCGGTTGGTTTTCCCGTGCTTGAACGCCCAAAATCTCCGGCTTCACGGGGACGACTCGCCAACCCAAGACTGTTAGTCCAGCAGTAGTTGCAACTTGTTCGACGACTTCTCTAACAGTTTGGGCTTGTTGTGGTTCTTGGGGTAAAAATACCATTCCAATTCCCGTGTTTTCCTGCGATGGAATGGCAATATTTTGCTGTTTCATCCAAGCATGAAACAGTTCCCACGGGATAGCGCTCAAAATTCCCGAACCATCACCAGAGTCGTTATCGGCGCTGCATCCACCTCGGTGTTCCAAGCATCCCAATGCTTTGAGTGCTGCATTCACAATACCGTGGCTGGGAATATTTTGCTGTTGAGCAATCAGTCCAACTCCACACGCATCTCTTTCTTCTACTAGCCATCTAGGTTCCACGTAGGAATTCACTGATTCAATAGTATTTGTATTATGTAGATCTCGATTCATACGGTTGCCATCCATAGACTAGTCCTAAAATGATGTTTTTATTGGTAATGGGTAATTGGTAGTTGGTAATGGATAATTGGTAGTTGGATGTTTTAGCCCGACTCCTGACTCACGTAGGGTGGGTTTCCAAACTCGCCCCTACAACTCGCTCATTCTCGTCCGTGCTGTTGCCACTGCTTTTCGTACTTGCTCGAATCCCGTACCTCCGTAACTATTACGGGCAGCAACGACTTGATGGGGTGCGATCGCCTGGTATATATCAGTATCAAATGCTGGATGTAATTCTTGCCATTCTGCTAAAGTTAAATCCTTTAAAAGTTTGCCTGTGGCGATACAGGTTTTGACGACCTTACCTACCAAGTTATAAGCTTCCCGAAATGGTACGCCTTTTGTAGCTAAATAATCGGCGACATCTGTAGCATTAGAAAAGTCTTCTGCTACTGCTTGAGCGAGGCGCGGAGTCCGAAACTCCAATCCTTCAGCAAACAAAATTGTCATTGCTTCCAGACTTGCTCTAACGGTACGAACGGCATCAAATAACGCTTCTTTATCTTCTTGTAAATCCTTATTGTAAGCTAAAGGTAAACCTTTCATCAGTACCAATAATGCCTGTAAATGTCCGCAAACTCTCCCAGTTTTACCCCGTACTAATTCCGGCACGTCAGGGTTTTTCTTTTGCGGCATGATACTAGAACCAGTCGCGCAGCTATCTTTGAGTTTGACAAAACTAAATTCTTCTGATGCCCACAAAATTACTTCTTCAGATAGTCGCGACAAATGCACCATAATGATGCTTGCTGCTGCTAAGAATTCTATGGCAAAATCGCGATCGCTCACTCCATCTAAGCTGTTAGCATAAACTCCATCAAATTCTAATAATTTCGCCGTGTAATGGCGATCGATAGGGAAGGTAGTTCCAGCTAACGCACCGCTACCTAAAGGAGAAATATTCACTCGCTTATAGACATCACCAAGTCTTTCTTTATCCCGTTGCAGCATCTCGAAATATGCTAGCAAATGGTGAGCTAAACTTAGAGGCTGAGCGCGTTGTAAGTGAGTATAGCCAGGAATCAGCGTTTCTATATTCTGTTCTGCTAAATCGAGCAAAACCGTTTGCATTTGCTCAATTTGAGCTTGAATTTCTTGAATTCGGTGACGCAGGTAAAGGCGAATGTCCGTACCGACTTGATCGTTGCGCGATCGCGCTGTATGCAGTTTTTTCCCTGCATCGCCTACAATTTCTGTCAAGCGTCGTTCTACCGCAAAATGCACGTCCTCTGCTTCAATTCCAGGCGTAAACTGTCCGTTACGATATTCTTGGCGAATTTGTTCTAAACCCGATACCAGTTGTTGCGCTTCCTCTTGGGTAATAATACCTGTATGCGCCAGCATTTGAGCATGAGCGATCGAACCTGTCAGGTCGTATTCAATCAATTCGATGTCAAAGCCAATGCTAGCGTTAAAACGGGCGATCGCGGGATGCAAAGCCGTTTCAAATCGCTGACTCCAAGTTTGGTTGGTTGCTGCTGATTTCGGGAGGTGCGTATTCAACTTTCCTTGACCCTGTGTTACCTAAGTGTGAAGATGTATTGCGATCGTTACAGAATTACCTCTGACTCTAAAAAAAAGCTGTGAATATTTTGTGAATGAATCCTAACATTGTAAATTTTAGATTTGAGACTTTGGATTTTAGAAGGATTATTAGTTAATAGTTTTGTCGTTTCAGCTAACGCATAATTAAAATGGAAAAACTGTATTTTTAAATACAGTTTTTCCAAACAAGACAGAAAAACTGAAAATTCAGTTTGTAGTTCTTCACAAATATATTTTGCAGCTGACACCTGAAACTGTGTGCTTTGTCACAGGCAAGTCACTCTCTAGAGGTGTTCCATGTTTGGGGCAAAAATCAAAAGTTATATAACCCGACTGGATTGATGCGTTGAATTTCTCTATTCATCCTTTTGACTCCGAATAACAGATGGAATTTAGATGGTAGGGGCGCCCACCTGTGCGCCCCTACCAGCCCCTACCATCTGAATTGCGATCGCCAGCAATCCTATTTGGCAAAATCTTTTAAAATCACGTAAATCATGCAATACGAAATCCGTACTTGCCTTCACTTTCTAAAGATATTTCGTTATAAACTAGAGTTTAAAAGACAAAACCAACTTTGTAAAGACTTTTTTTTATTTTCTGCCTCCTGCCCTTATCCCCATGAAAACCGAGTCACAAAATCAAAACATTCGTACAAGACGAGCGATTGTTAAGCTACTAAAACAAGAGGGGGCGATGGATGCGGCGGCGCTTGCCTCTCATTTTGGCATCTCAGCAATGGCAGTGCGTCAACATTTATATGCATTACAAAAAGAGCAACTAGTTACCTATCAGGAAGAACAACGGGCGATGGGTCGTCCGGCAAAATTGTGGCAACTCACACCCGCAGCAGACCGCTTTTTCCCTCATGGATATGCCGAGTTAACGCTAAGCCTGATAAATTCAGTCACAGAAGCTTTTGGATCGGAGGGATTAGAACGGTTGCTAGAAATTAGAACTCGCCAACAAATTGAAGCATATCGAGAGCAGATTCATACCACTAGCAGTATTCAGCAGCGGCTAGAAGCCCTAGCGAACCTACGCACCGACGAGGGGTACATGGCAAACGTTGAATCTCTCTCAGATGGCTCATTTCTATTAATTGAAAACCACTGCCCGATCTGTGCTGCCGCCACAGCTTGCACGGGACTGTGCAGCCAAGAACTAGAAGTCTTTCAATCGACTCTAGGTGAAGACGTGGCGATCGCCCGTACCGAACATTTAATTGCAGGCGGACGGCGTTGTGTATATCGAGTTAGCACGTCCGCATTGTAGAGATGTTACATGTAACGTCTCTACACGTAACGTCTCTACATTTTGAGCGCAAAAATCTTCTCTACCACGTCAGCCACAACTTTATCGGGTGTGGAAGCACCAGAGGTAATACCTACGGTAATTTTGCCACTGGGCAACCAATTTTCTGTAGCGACAATCTCGCCACTGAGTAAGCGATGCTCGATCTGATTCGCTGTACCGATTCGGTTGGCACTGTCGATGTGATAAGAGGGAATTTGATGCTCGATCGCGATTTCTTGTAAATGAGTCGTGTTAGAAGAGTTGAAACCACCAATGACGACCATCAGGTCTAACTTTTCTTCAACTAATTGAAACATCGCGTCTTGCCGTTCTTGGGTAGCATCGCAGATGGTGTTAAAGCTGATAAAGTGTTGGTTGAGTGTATCGGGACCGTACTTTCGCATCATCGTGCGCTCGAATAGTTTACCGATTTGCTCGGTTTCGCTTTTGAGCATGGTAGTTTGGTTGGCAATCCCAACTTTTTCGAGATCGGTATCGGGGTTGAATCCTGCCGAACAAGCACGGCTGAATTTTGCCATAAATTCGTCGCGATTACCACCATTCAAGATGTAATTGCACACGTATTCGGCTTGTGCCATGTTTAGCACGACTAAATACTTATTTGCAAAAGAACTGGTGGCAATTGTTTCTTCGTGATCGTACTTGCCGTGAATAATCGAGGTATACTCGCTTTTCTTGTGCTTTTCGACAGTATTCCAGACTTTAGCAACCCAAGGGCAAGTCGTATCGACAATCTTGCAATTTTTCTCTTGAAGCAGCTGCATTTCCTGCACGCTAGCCCCAAAAGCGGGTAGGATCGCCACATCTCCCGATTCCACAACTGAAAAGTCTTTAACTCCGGCGATAACTGGAATGAACCCAACCTGCATTTCCTGCAATCGCTGGTTAACAGAGGGATTGTGGATGATTTCGTTGGTGATCCAGATCCGCTGCGTGGGGAAATGTTGGCGCGTCTCGTATGCCATTGCTACAGCTCGTTCTACCCCCCAGCAAAAACCAAATGCCTCTGCTAAGCGGATCGTTACGTCACCTTGTTGCAGAGTATAGCCGTTATCTCGGATTTGCTGCACCAGATTGCTTTGATATTCCGACTGCAACATCCCAGAAACTTCAGCTTCATGACCGAACCCTTTACGATGGTAGTTTTCCGAGTGTTGGAGCGATCGTTTAAAAGCTTTCGTATCCATGCAGTGTTTCCCCATAAGCGTCTCTATTCTCGATCGTAAGCTGTTTAGCTACCTTTCTGACAGCGCGATCGCTCTAATGTACCAATCGGACTGCTACATCAACTCATCGTAATTGCCGCGTTGTTTATCATCTAATCGATCGCATCCGTGTAGAAGAGAATTTACCCACGCTCTTTGTGAAGTTTATTACTAGTTTAAAGCGGATGAAAATCTGAAGCAATCCATTATAGCACCTGAACTGCTGATAGATTTGGACTGTCTATACATTACTAGAAAAGTTAGTTTAGTAAAGTTCAGGTATAATATGATACTGTAGGACAAAAGTTATAGCGTTACAAAGTTGTAAAAACAAGTCCGTAATTACTACGAACTACTGGGGATTGCAGTCAAAATCTCCAAATTAGTTGGGGTAAATACCAATTCTGTTCTGAGATGAAGTTTATCGCGAGATAGCAGTGAGGAAAATTCTAGTAATTGATAATGATGCATATTCTCTACTATTAATTTCTGACTTTCTCGCCTTGAATAACTTTCAGGTTTTGACCGCAGATAATAGTCGCTCGGGCTTACAATTAGCCAGAGGAGAACAGCCAGACTTAATTATTTGCGAACTGGAGCTGCCAGAACAAAATGGATACGAAATTTTAAGACAGTTGCGTGATGAACCGATTACAGCTAGTATACCTATTTGGTTTCTTTCATTTGAAGCAGATATGGCAACTCGTCGCCGTGCTTTACAACAAGGGGCTGACGGTTACTTTCATAAACCAGTAAACTTAAACGAATTGCTCTTGGCAATTAACAATCTCTTAAGTGAGTAATGGGTAATTGGTAGTTGGTAGTTGGTAGTTGGTAGTTGCTCCCTTGTCCCCCTTGTCTCCCTTATCCCCCTTATCTCCCTTGTCC
>NZ_PYCI01000018.1:0-67401 GCF_003015105.1 Chroococcidiopsis sp. CCALA 051
TTTTCAAGAAGAAGACGGCATCCGAGATTTTTGCTGGCTTCGTGGTGGGGTCGGAGATGTGAATAAGAGACTGCTTCTTCCCTACTCCCTGCTCCCTGATAAATGTTCACCGCAAACGATAACATACGCCTCCTTCCTGCTGTATTCGTTCAAACGATTCATCTAGATAAATTGTGGTTTCACTACCACCGAGAAATAAGTAGCCATCCGGTCTTAATTGCTGTCTAACTTTTTTGAGAGTGGATTTCTTTGTATCAGTATCAAAGTAAATCAACACATTTCGCAGGAAGATAACATCCATTGCTGGCATTGATAACCACGGATGAATGAGATTGATTTATCGATTATCGTCACAATTTTTCCCGCAGATTGATTAAACCACAAATATCAATAGGCGCAAGGGGTACGGGAGTTATCTCAGGAACCCGAATGACTTCTTCTACCTGTTTGATGTCAATCCCAAAATGAATTTTGTTAATAAAAAAAGTACAATATTGCTGAACTTCAGTCATGTTTATATAACTCTATTTAATTCGTAAAATATTTATTATTGGTCATTAGTCATTAGTCATTGGTCATATGTAAGCATTTAGTTGTTTGTCACTGATAACTGATAACTGTTAACTGATTGAAGTAAATACGGATAGGCAATTTGAACTATTGTATGCAGGTCGAGAATTTCGGTAACTTGACCCTGAATAGCTGCCAAATACAGGATACCGGATCGAGTCGCATGACCCGCGATCGCCAATGGTTCCTCAACAATATTGAGAATGCGTTCTACTACCAAACCAAGGCTGCGCTCTCGATCTAGCTCCACAACAATGACTTGCAGTTTATCATCTTTCCCATTTATAACCTCCCTTGCCCAGGACAGTTGATGAGATATTGCCCCCCTTGTCAAGGGCAGGGCTGATCTATTGGCTGTAGAAAATAAATAATGGAGGAGTAGTTTTACCGAATTTTTGGTTGGATGAGCCTGATTGAGCATCTTCAAGGAGTACGGGATTTCCGCACACAACCGCGCTATCCCTTATGGGTAGTGTTGGTGTTAGTAATTATGGGTACGATGAGCGGTTGCAATGGATATCGTCCGTGAGCCGACTTTGTGTCACGCCACCAATTGGTATTGTTGGAGTTGTTGAGGTTGCCGAATCAACGACTACCCAGCTTATCAACAATTCGCCGCGTGATGGTCAGGGTGGATTATCAGTCTTTCACCCAAGCGTTCAATGCTTGGGCACAAGAGGCGTTTGCACCAATGCCCAACGAGCAAATTGCTATCGATGGCAAAAGTATCAAAGCCAGTCTGAGTGATTACGACTCCGCCTATCAAGATTTTGTCAGTGTGGTATCTGCCTTTAGTGTCGCTCAAGGTGTGGTGCTGGGCTTGGAGTCGATGCGAAATCATGACACTAGTGAAATCAAAACAGTTGAGCTATTGTTGGATAAGTTGGAATTGAAGGGTGTGTGCTTCAGTTTAGATGCGCTACACACCCAAAAAAACCGTCCAGCAGCTCGTCAGTAGTGAAAATGACTATGTGATTGCCGTTAAAGGCAACCAACCGAATTTGCTGGAGTATTTGAGGACTCAGTTTGCGCTAATTCCCCCTGTGAGTGTAGACATTCAAACCGAACAGTGCCGCGACCGATACACCCAAAGGACGGTGAGTGTTTTGGACTCGATTGTCGGCATCGAGTCTTCTTGGGTAGGGATACAACGCATGATTCGGGTCGAACGTGCTGGCACAAGAGCAAACCAGCCCTTCAGCGAAACGATGTTTTATATCAGTTCTTTAGCAGTTGATGCTGCTGAGTTTGCCAAGTTAATTCGTTCTCACTGGCAGATTGAAAATCGCCTCCATTGGATTAAAGATGTGGTGCTTCAGGAAGATCGCTCTCCCTGATGTGATGGTCATGCCCCTGTCAATTTTGCGATTGTGCGAACTATTGCACTCAATCTCTTCCGCTACAATGGCTTTGACTCGCTCGTCAAAGGGCTACGTCATTTAGCTCACGATCTGAGTCGTCTATTTTCCTTTTTACAATGAAACAGCCCTGCCTTGTCAAGGGGGGTTGGGGGGATCTGCTTTTAGAAACATCAGAATTACCAAATATTTGATGCAAGTAAATCAAAGGCAAAATTGTATTTCGGTATTGCACCACTGGTCGATCTGCCACAATTTCCACCGCAATCGGATCGAATTCTTCTAAACGGAAAATCTGAGACATCAGCAGTCCCATGCGTGCGCCCGATCCGCCATGAAAAAGCAAGATCGACTGGCAATCGCCCGTGCGTTCTTCTACTGCTGTAGCTGTAGCGATCGCCAGTTGCTGCTGTAATTGCGAAGTAACACCAGCACAATTTGCTAAACCGACGGCATCGATAATTAATGCTATTTTGCCATCACCGAGAATTATTGTTCCAGCAAAAGCTGAGACATCTCGTAGTTGTTTTCCTAAAGGTTTGACGGCAATATCTTGGATATCTTGAATTTCATCAACAACTAAACCAAAGTAGTAATTGTCCACATTGATGACAACTATATTAATAATATCTACATTGGCTCTTACTGCCTGTAGTTGTAATGTTTGATTTAGATAAACCAAAGGCAATAATTTACCACGCAACCTATATACAGGAATATCGTAGAATGTTTCAATCTCAAGCCAAGATGCCTCTACTTCCAGTTGTACCAATTCTTGAATGCTTGCTTGAGGAATGGCAAAACGGATGACTTCACAATTGTATTGGCGCAAGCAAGTTTTACAATCGAACAGCTTCAAGTAATTGGCGATCTAATTTTAATATTTGAATTACAAACGTTTGACCAACTCATTACAGCGATCGGAGAAGTAGCATAGTTGTGTTAGAGATGATAGTTTAGCGCTGAAGTTTTTGCGATCGCTATTTATTTTTGAGTATGGAGCAACTGAAGCAAGCCCAGCAGAAGTTTAGTATTCTAGACCAAGTGCCTTTGGGGGCTTGTATTTTGCGTTCGGATCTAACGATCTTGTTCTGGAATAGCTGCTTAGAAGAATGGACTAAGCTATCTAGAGCTGAAATGTTAGGGACTTGTATCGGGGATCGCTACCCCCACTTTCATCAAATTCAGTATGCCAACCGCTTGCAGCAAATATTTCAAGGCGGACCCCCCACCATCTTTTCTTCTCAGTTACACAAACACGTCATTCCCGCCTCTCTACCCCAGGGGCAAATGCGCATTCAGCATACAACTGTCACCTCGTTACCTGCTTTAGAGGGGGATGAGTTTTACGCCCTATTATCAATTCAAGATGTGACAGATCTCACATTTAGAGTCCAAGAATATCGCCAGATGCGCGATCGAGCATTGGTAACTCAGGAAACAGCAGAGAAAGCAAACCGCGTTAAAGACGAGTTTTTGGCGATCGTCTCCCACGAGCTTCGGTCTC
Source organism: Chroococcidiopsis sp. CCALA 051 (assembly GCF_003015105.1). Lineage (NCBI taxonomy): Bacteria > Bacillati > Cyanobacteriota > Cyanophyceae > Chroococcidiopsidales > Chroococcidiopsidaceae > Chroococcidiopsis > Chroococcidiopsis sp. CCALA 051. The sequence continues at coordinate 3,436 of NZ_PYCI01000018.1, forward strand.
CTCTCAACCCAATTTTAGGTTGGTCGCGACTGTTGCGAACAAATCAGTTAAATCCTGCAACAATCGATCGCGCTCTCGATACCATCGAACGCAATGCCAAGCTACAAGCACAATTAATCGAAGATCTATTAGATGTCTCCCGCATTCTGAGGGGCAAGCTGAAACTTAATTGGGAAATAGTCGATCTGGCAAATACAATTACATCTGCCTTAGATACCGTAGTTCTGGCAGCAGAAGCAAAATCAATTCAGATTGGACTCAGTTTGAACCCTAATGTAGGAATGGTGCGGGGTGATAGCAGCCGCCTCCAGCAAGTTGTATGGAATTTACTTTCTAACGCAGTTAAATTTACCCCATCTGGCGGACAGATAGAGATCTCGCTCACACGGGTAGGGAGCAAGGAGCAGGAAGCAGGGAGCAGGGACGAGCAGGGAGCAGGGGGAAGAGAGCAGAGGAGCAGGGGAGAATCACAACCCATTACCCATTACCCATTACCCATTACCCACTACCAACTACCAACTACGCCCAAATCCAAGTGAGCGATACAGGTAAAGGCATTAGTGCAGATTTTCTCCCCTACATATTTGAATATTTTCGACAGGCAGACAGTAGCATGACTCGCGCCCACGGCGGTTTGGGACTTGGTTTAGCGATCGCTCGTCAATTAGTTGAGTTACATGGCGGTACAATTTGGGCAGAGAGCCACGGTGAGGGTATGGGGGCAACATTAACGGTACAGTTGATTTATGAAGGGAGCAGGGAGTAGGGAGCGCACGAGCAGGGGAGCAGAGGAAGCAGGGGAGCAGAGCGGAGGAGCGATTCTGGTTCCACTAGCCACTAGTCACTGGTCACTAGTCACTGATAACTGTCAACCGTTTGCTGCTTGCTGTTGAGCTATGTACGGGTTTTGCTCCATTTCTGCATTTTGAGGTTGCCAGTACCCTTTGATGCCATAGTTAAATAAACCCATGTATTCGTAGAAAATCATCATTGCCCTTCTTGTGGGTGGCAAGTTTGCAGGCAAAGGAGTAGGACGGGGAAAAACAGTAAACCCTAGACTGCGAAACGTTAATAGCGATCGCATCATATGTGGCGAGTCCGTGATCAAAACGATTCGCTTCACTCCCATCGGTTGCAACATCGCCGCTGTAAATAGTGCGTTCTCTTCTGTTGTCTGAGAACAACTTTCGGCTTTCAATACTGACTTGGGGACTCCTTCCGTTTTGAGCATCTTCACAATATCTGCTCCATCCCCTGCACCACTGGCAAAAATTAGGGGAGCGCGTTTGCTTTTCCACAAGTCAGCCGCAACCTCTACTCTAGACTTTCTCATGTACGCACCGCGACCTAAAATCACGATCGCATCTGCTTTCCTACCCGGATCTTCAGGTAAAAAGGCAATTAATCCCTTACTGGCGATCGCGACTGTAGCCGGAAAACTAACAAGAAAGTAAGCTACTAACGATAAACTTCCCATCACCAACATGTAACGCTTCCAACGCCATTTGGGAAAAAACTTGATTAGCAGAATGAAAGCTGTTAGCGGTATGACAACCAGTACGGGAGTCATCAGCCAGTGGGAAAGCGTTGACTTCAAGACAAGCCACTGGCTCAGAGGACGAGCGCATAAAGCAGGGTCTAGCATTGAAGTTACCCTCAGCAGTACAAATACTTACTATATCATTAAGCTATGTAAACATACTAGGTAGATTTATAACTTTTCGCTACGAGTTATAAACCTTAGATTTACTATTATTTATCTGTAAATTTCAGTGTTGCAATATACATAAATTACTAAATTAAGAATACAGAAGATGGGAGACAAAGCATTCCCAAATTTAAGACCTCCTACCCTCTTTTTATGTTCCTGCATTTTCGAGAATACACGTATCGATTTATATTTATGTAGTTATATAAGCATTCTTAGGAATACAATATAATTGCAACCTGCAATCTACCATCGAGCTTTTAGCAGTCAACCGAAACTATTTGCGATCGCTGCCAAATTTCTTCTATTGCCGATCTCGCCCAGTACTTTCTATAGCTTCCGAGCGGATTTAACTTATCTTTAATGAGTAGAAATCAGAAATAAATATAGCAGTTCTAAATGATTTGTAAAGTAGGCTTCTAGCCTGCTCCACATTCATGAATCAAATAGGATTGCTATATAGAGATGAAATAACACTCATCTCTATATTGAGCAATTGTGGAAATGGTAGTTCAATTGACGATCTACCAAAATAGACTAAAATTTTACCTAATATCTTGCAACTCAAAAGTGTGACATTACTCTCGTAAAAATTTTGGTCTGGCTAGCTGAGTTAAATTTAATTGTTGTTCTAGGGTTTGCCAATCTTCTCGTACAATTAATTGCGCGATCTCATCTAATCGATCGCGGTATTGTTGTAGCGATCGCAACAACTCTGGGCGATTGTACCGCGCCATCATCACTCCTAATTCAGGATTCCCACCTCCAACGCGACTTGTATCGCGAAATCCAGAACTAGCAAGTTGTTGTGCCAATTCCAGAACTGCTGGGTTAGGTTCGCTGGCACAAGCAGCAATTAAACTGGCGCTAACCATGACTGGTAAATGAGAAATCCAACTGACGGCGCGGTCGTGATCGGCTGGGTGACAATGATATATAGTAGCTTGGAGCGATCGCGCTAATTGCTCGACAACCTTCACGGCTGTTGGTGGTGTAGTATCAATCGCGGCGATCGCATAAGGTTTGCCGATAAATAATCCTGTTTGGGCAACTTCAATACCACTTTCGGCTTTACCAGCCATTGGGTGTCCGCCGACAAAATTGTGCCACAAAGGGGCGATCGCATCTACAATTGGGGCTTTTACCGAACCGACATCGGTTAAAACTGTTGCTGGATCTATGTGGGGAATCAGTTGTTCTACGGTAGGGCGAATCGCTGCCAAAGGAGTGCAGATAAAAATAACTTCTGCGGTTTTGAGACTGGCAAGATCGGCGCTAGCCCGATCGACAGCACCACAAGCGATCGCCTGGGCGCAAGTAGATTCGCGCCGACTGACACCGAAAACTTTGTGTCCTTGCGATCGCCAGTCTAAGCCCAACGAGCCTCCAATCAACCCCAGTCCGATAATACCGATATTCATGACTTGACAATTTTGCTTCCGATCTTACCGTCAATTCCCTTAAATCTAGCGATCGAGGGGGAGAAAGATTTGTGAGAGCGCGATAAATTGAGTAAGAGGATATGGAGGGAAGATCATGAGTTCATGGCGCGATCGGATGAATCGGATGTCAGGGCGGACTCGCTTTGTTGGCTGTCGGATATTTCTCCATCTTGCAGGGCAAGAAGTAGCACCGCTATTAGGAATTCTCAACCGTCAGGCAAGGGAAGCCATAGACGCTGACGGCGATATTGAAGTCGTAGGCGAAGGTTTGGCAGAAATTTGTCAAAGCTTGCTGCAATATGACGAGTATTGGCTCTCTGGGGCAAATGAAGGCGATGTATTCTGGGATGAAGGTGCAGCCAGCGACTATTTCAACGAATTATTTACTGATTCTGCCCAACGCTACTTAAGCGAACCAGATTTAAGTTCACCCGCCACTACAGATGAATCTTTTTCCTTGCCCGTTACCCGTAACTTAGTCGTCATGCTGAGTGTAGTTTATGACGGAGAAGTGCCAGAATTAGAAACTAATCTGGCAGATATAAATGCGATGAAAGCTGGATTAAAAGCCCTGATTAATCTTCACTATCAAAAAAGATTGTGGGCAATTCAAGTACAGTTTTCTCCCGCCCAATTTGGCGAAGAACTGACAAACGATCAACTATTACTACATTTTCCTGAATTAGTGCCTTTGTAAAATGAATTTCTCAAGACAAACTTAGATGTATGGTGGGCAACGCCCACCTTATTGTCAAAGTATCTGTTGTTCTTAAATTATTTATGATTGCTATAAAAAGACGAAATCTTGCGTCTTTTCTTTACAACAGATCGATTTTGCCCTCTTCCCCAGCAGAAATAGCTTCTAAATCACTTTTCCCCATAACTCTAAGCGTAACCTGCTTCATCAACCAGTACAAACCAGTAATAACAGCGAAGGTAACAATCATAATGACAACCGGACGTTTGCCAAATAAATCTTCAACCACAGCAGTTACTAAAGTATCGGGTTGGGTGATGAAATCCCAACTATTAAACCGCAAAAATCTTCCCAAATAAACTCCTACCGCACACAAAGCGTGAGTGATGAGTTCTGCACCCAAAATCCACGTACTTTTACCAATTCTTTGTAAATAAGAACCTAGATTAATTAATGAGAGTACGTATGCCTCAAATCCTGCTCCCATAAATAATACATATACTGGTATGAGAACCAAAGTAATTAGCCAAACTGAGTGAATATCTCTAATATCTCGATATAAATGAATGATATCAGTTAAAACATACGGTGCGTTCGGTAAAAAAGCAAAAAATACTAAAAATAAAATCGACCAGTTAAAAGTTTGCCAATGCTCTCTACCGGATGAGATAAATAAGAGATATAAAGGAATACAAACTAAGGGTACGACCCATATTAGCTCAGATGTAACGATACTCGTACTGAAACGTAATATGTTAGTTAAAACATGACGCGCACTCGGTAAGAAAGTCAATAAATTTAAAAATAATAGCCAAAATAGCCAACGCCGCTTTTGGCTTCCTCTGAGAAATAGCCACGCACTCAAAGTTAAAGGAACAAAAGCTAGAAACAAATTCCAGCTCATCCAACGATTGTTTTTAGTTAGTACGTGCCATACATCTGTCATCACGGTTGATAGATCCGCGGGCATGGGCATATCCTCAGTTAAGTTGGTATTTGAGTAGGAACTTTAACCAACCAGTATAGCTATTCCCAATTAGTGCTTAGCCTTCTGAGTGCGATCGCGCGGATAGTTAAACAAAGGATATGAAAACAAAAAGGATGCACTTAAGATGCATCCTGCGAATGTCAGTATTTTATCGGTTGTTTGTAATTTATCAAGTCAGTGGCATCAAACCTTGTGACAAAAACTTAGTTGCAGCTTCAGTTGAAGTATCTCATTTCTGCTTCTAACTGGCGGATGAGATGCTCATCTCCGTTAGCTCTGGCAACATCCAGACGATGCTGTAGACTTTTTTGAATATTCTGACGGTGAGCTTCGGCAGCTTGTTTTACAGCTTGTTGTTTATTTCTGCTCATAGAGAACATTATTTTTACTTATCTTGTTTATGTTGATTTATCCTAACATAGAGAGATTTTAGTAACAATAGCTACAGAAATAAATTTAAACATTTTTAAGACATATTCCAGCAAATGCCTGTAATACAGATGAATTCAACCCGGATTTTGACTTTAACCAGTGATTTTGGCTTCAGTGACATGTATGTAGGAGTCATGAAAGGCGCGATCGCCCAAGTGAACCCTAAGCTGACAGTTATCGATATTACTCACGAGATCCCGCCCCAGAATCTCGCCGCGGCTAGATTTTGCTTGTTGGATGCCTATCGCTATTTTCCTGATGGAACAGTGCATGTGGCTGTAGTCGATCCTGGGGTAGGTAGCAATAGACGCGCGATCGCCATAGAATTCGAGCATGGATTCCTAGTGGGACCAGATAATGGAATTTTTAGCGGCATATTGAGTCAAAGCCCTGCGATCGCCGTTGTAGAACTGACTCATTCTCAATACTGGCGCACTCCCCAACTCTCAAAGACTTTTCACGGACGAGATATTTTTGCCCCAGTAGGGGCGCATCTTGCGAGTGGAGTTCCCCTAAGAGAATTGGGTAAAACAATCGATCTGACTACGCTACTACAGTTAGACTTACCCCAGTTAATCTATACTCCTACAGAAATAATTGGTTGCATCCAATATATCGATCGCTTTGGTAATTTAGTCACCAATATTCCTGGTAGCGACGTGGAAAATCAAACTTGGACAGTACGATTAGGCGAACGAATCGTCCCAGGGTGTCAAACATACAGCAACGTCCCTCCTGAAGCGGCACTCGCCTTAGTTGGTAGTCATGGCTGGGTAGAAATTGCCATCAATTGCGGCAATGCCCAGTTACAATTGCAGCAGCATTGGGGAGATAGAGTAGAAGTGGTTATTAGTGAGAGGTAAGTTATGACTCAACAAATAGTATCCGAAACATATCAAGGTCAGTTTGGTGAGTTTACAATCGATAAAAGCGATCGCCTCGGTGTTATTATCTATCGAACTGGCTTAGCGATCGCCGCCCTCAGCTTTGCAATTGGTAGTACTCTAGTTCTGTCGAACCCTCATCCCGGTGTTTTTCCAGCACTCACACCCCTATTTTTCTGTTTTTGCGGTGCATTGGGTGTTAGCTTACTAACTATTCATATATATCTGGCAGTATTGCATCGCGTCCTACAAATATTTTGGGCGATCGGGACGATCGCCGCAGTCGCGATCGCATTAACCAATAGTACGCCGCTAGCTGTCACAGTTTACGAACATCCAGTGACTTTATTGGGTGTTGGCTTTATTTTTGCAGCGCTCACAGGAATTTACTTCAAAGAAGCATTTTGTTTTAATCGGTTTGAAACCAAATTTCTCACACCTCTAGTACCACTTCTATTGTTAGGACATTTAAGCGGAATCTTACCGCTCCACTGGGAACAAATCATGCTTGGTACATGGGCTGTACTATTCGTTATCTTTGCCATTCGTAAAGCAGTACAACCAATCCCACCTGACATCGGTGATAAATCCGTATTTGCTTATTTAAAGGCACAAAAGACAGCAACAGTAGATAGCCAGTAGAAGTTACCCCTGCGCTAGAAAAACTCACAAAACATGGTTTGAAACTCACTTATAGCGATTCTTGTTATGATGCGATACATTCGTAGGGGCGCACAGCTGTGCGCCCCTACAGATCTTGTATTTCATCGAATTGAAAAAGGCTATATCTGTAGTCCGCCTGCGCGGACTTAGTTTGTCTAGTCGCGAATTCTCTTCGCTCAAAACTGCTAAGTTTGAAGAGTTTACGACTGAAATCGAATTTTGGATTAAAGTAGATTCTACACCCTAAGCTATGCAAAACTACATTTTTAATGGCTGCTAAAAAGCGATCGCAATTCAAAATACTAAATATCACTCTCATTCGACAACAAGAAATATGGTTACCTACGGTATGGGGATGGTTATTTTTGATCTTATTGACTTTAACTTTATTGACTGTCAGTATTAGTAACTTACCTTCATTTCTAGCTGTTAATCAACCAGTTAACGCTGAAGTTTTGGTCATTGAAGGCTGGCTACCAGACTATGCAGTTAAAGAGGCACTAGCTAGATTTAAACGCGGTTCCTATCGCCAGATCGTGACTACAGGTATTCCAATTGAAAGAGGATGCTACTTAGCTGAATATAAAAATTATGCCGAGCTAGCAGCAGCAACCTTAAAAACGTTAGGATTAGAGTCAGAAAAAATCGTTCCCGTCCCGACACCAGAAGTACGTAAAGACCGAACTTATGCTTCTGCTATTGCTTTTAAACAGTGGTTAGAAAAGGCAAATACACCAATAAAATCGATCGATTTACTAACACTCGATTTACATGCTAGACGAAGCTGGCTGCTGTATCGTCAAGCACTAGCTTCAACCAATACTAAAGTCGGTATTATTGCCATGCCACCCATCGATTACGATCCAAAATACTGGTGGCGCTACAGTGCAGGTGTGCGGAAATTGATTAATGAGTTAGTTGCATATATTTACGCGCGTTTTATTAACTGGAATACTTAAACCAAGTACAAACAGCGATCGCCTATGCAGCCTACAGAAGTTATTTGTGGCGATCGCCATCGGCTTCCCGTACATGATATAGTTCAAATTTTACTTCTTCTTTAAGAATGCTACGTATATTCTCGTAAAATTCAAATTTTACGTAAAATTGGTAAAAACACAAGCCGATCGGTGTAAAGATAGTTACATTATAAATATATTTTTAAGTCTTATCTTCTGATGACATCTTTAAAAACGCCATCAGAGACAGATGCAAAGATATTATTCAAAGTTATTCAAATCAGCTAGGTAGTAATCTTCTCCGGCTGCACTTTGCAGTTGATATTTGTATTTCTAGAGGTATCCTTAGGTGGATCGTAGTCATAATTTTCGGATTGCGTGGTTGTTGCCTGTTGCGTGGTTTTATTGGCAGCCAGCGCTTTGCCAATTTACACAGATATTTCCTCAAACTAAAGTATTTACCGGACTTTTTCCTGGTTTTGCACGAGGATTTGACAACTCATTTGTAGTAGAAGTTATCGGTAAATTTCATGTGCTAGAAATGGCGCGAGAAACGACAAGCTACGGATCTAATTTCACATATCTGTCTCCCAATATTATTTTCCACTTGCTTCGGCTTAGACCTCATGCCATATTTTCTAGTTCTTTTGGCATTTGGACAATTCTAGCACTCCTATTAAAACCGCTTTGTTGCTGGCGAGTCATCATTGCCTATGAAGGTAGTTCGCCTAGTGTAGACTATCGCAATTCAGCATTACGTTTATTGTTTCGGCGACTAATGGTTAAGCTTGCCGATGCTTGCATTACCAACAGTCATGCTGGAAAAGCCTATCTAGTAGATATTCTTAACGCTAAAGACAGCCGCGTTTTCGTTCAGCCTTACGAAATTCCCGATACCAAAACTTTAGCAATTCAGGAAAATCTTGAGTTAGATAATTCTCAACTCCAGCGACCAGTTTTTCTTTTCGTCGGACATATTATTCCCAGAAAAGGTTTGCAGATTTTGCTAGAAGCCTGCAAGATTCTTCAGCAACAGGGATATCGAGAATATACCGTACAGATTATTGGTGATGGTTCGCAACGAGAAGAATTAGAAAAATTCAGCCAAGAACATCATTTAACCGATCGCATCCAGTGGGTAGGCAGAGTAGATTACAACCTCATCAGTGCTTATTTTCACAATGCTGATATCTTCGTACTACCAACGCTAGAAGATACTTGGGGTGTGGTGGTACTAGAAGCAATGCTGATGGGTAAACCAATTTTATGTTCTACAGGTGCGGGAACGTCAGAACTTATAGTGCATGGTGAGAATGGCTATGTATTCGATCCTACTCAGCCGGAAAAACTAGCCGAACTCATGTGTCAGTTTATCAATCGCCCGACTGCGATCGCAGACATGGGTAAAAAATCGCAACAAATCATGTGTCAATATACCCCAGAAGCAGCATCAAAATGCTTAGCTCAGGTGACAAATCTAGTTTTAAATAATTGAAATTTATGACTATGAAAAAAGTTGCTATCCTGACGCATGATATTGGAGGTGGTGCGTTCACTAGCTTAGGAACTGCCCTCTCGCGCGGCTTTCAGGAATTAGGAATCAATTGTGAGTTTGTGGTTTTAAAGGCAACTCAAGCAGAAAAAGAGCAATATCCAGACATTAATATAGTTACTCTCAATACTCAACGCACGGCTTTTTCTCTACTCCCAACTGTTCGCTATCTCAAACAAAGTAAACCAGATGTTATCTTTCCAATGCCTTGGTATTTTAATATCACGGCAATCTGGGCAAGGTATCTATCAGGAATTGATAGCCAAATTATTATTGGCGAACACAATATTATTAGCTTAGAAACAGGCATCGAGCATCAAGATAAACTGCACCTGCAATCTCTGCCGATGCTAATGCGGTACACGTATCCCTATGGTGATGGCTTAATTGCCGTTTCTCAAGATACGATCGCCGACTTAGTTGAAACAATTAAAGTGCCACCGCGTATTCCGATGCGGGTCATTTTCAACCCCATTGACCTCGATCGCGTGCAACAACTAGCGAAAAAACCAACCGATCACCCCTGGTTTCTAGACTCTGAAACACCAACCATCGTTACGGTAGCTCGTCTAGCCAAGCAAAAACAACTCGATGTATTGCTGCGTGCTTTTGCCCGCGTTGTCAAGATTCAGCCTGCCAGATTGTTGATTTTGGGTGAAGGACCCTTGCGATCGCAACTAGAAAACCTGTGCTACGAACTCCAAATTGAAGATTGCGTAGCGATGCCGGGATACGACCGCAACCCTTACAGATACATGTCTGCCTGTGACGTATTCGTACTCGCATCCGCTTGGGAAGGATGTCCGATCGCTTTACAAGAAGCAATGGCTTGCGGTGCGGCTGTTGTCGTCAACGATGCCCCGGGCGGATCGAAGGATCTGATCGAATATGGGAAGCACGGAATGATGGTAGCTGCTGGAGATTCAGAAGCACTGGCAACAGGAATTTTGCAAATCCTCAGCAACTCCAGCCTCAAGCAGCATTATCAAAACCAGGCGCGTAAACGGGCGCGAGACTTTCAGTATTTGAAAATCGCTCAGCAATATTTAGATTTCTCTACCACTGGGTTAGTCCGCCAAGAGGTACTGTGTCGATGAAGATTCTATTGTCTGCCTATGCCTGCGAACCAGGTCGAGGAACTGAACTAGGGGTAGGCTGGAACACAGTTCGAGAGGTTGCCAAATATCATCAAGTTTGGGTACTAACTCGACCTGATGACGGTCGCGAGGCAATTGAAGCAGAGTTAGTCCGTCATCCAGTCTCCAACCTGCATTTTATCTATTTCACCTTACCAATCTGGGGTGGCGGTTGGAAGTGGGGCAATGGAGCTTTCCAAATCCACTACTATCTCTGGCAGATTCAAGCTTATTTTGTTGCCCGTCAACTGCATCGTCAAATTGGCTTCGACTTAATTCAGCACGTTACTTTTGTTAAGTACTCTAGTCCTAGTTTCCTCTCTCTGATACCAGTTCCCTTCATTTGGGGTCCTGTGGGCGGCGGCGAAACTGCACCAAAGGCTTTTTGGCAAGATTTTAGCTGGAAAGGTAAGGTCTACGAAATACTGCGTGACTTCTCTCGTCGTTTAGGAGAACTCGATCCGTTTGCTCGTTTGACAGCCAGACGCTCTGTCTTAGCTTGGGCAACTACTGAGGATACGGCGCGACAACTCTCTCAAATGGGAGCGAAAAACGTCAAAGTCCTTTCCCAAGTCGCTTTACTCCCAGAAGAGATCGCCCGTCTGAGTCAGAGTTATATTTCTAGCGATCGCCCAGTCCGATTTATTTCTATTGGTAGATTGCTGCATTGGAAGGGTTTTCACCTGGGACTACGTGCCTTTGCTCAAGCAGATTTACCCTCTGATGCCGAGTATTGGATTGTGGGAGACGGACCCGAACGGAAACGGCTGCAAATTCTCGCCCAAGAGTTAGGGATTATCTCTCAAGTCATGTTCTGCCCTGAGATGTCCCGCGAACGCATCTGGCAAATGATGGCAGATGCACGAGCATTGATTCATCCTAGTTTGCACGAATCTGGAGGATTTGTCTGCTTAGAAGCAATGGCAGCAGGTCGTCCGGTTGTCTGTCTCGATTTAGGTGGACCAGCGGTTCAGGTCACCGAGGCAACAGGTTTTAAAGTCCCCGCAATCGAACCTCAGCAAGCTGTTGCAGGTATTGCTGATGCTATGTCTCGTCTGGCAAACGATGCTGAACTGAGTGCCGAATTGGGCAAGGCAGGACAGAAGAGGGCAAACGAGCTGTTCAACTGGGCAAATAAGGGTCAGCAGTTAGTTCAGTGCTACGACAACATTCTCAATCGACAAACAATTCCCCATGCGTATTCTCACAGTTCATAACTATTACCAACAACCAGGTGGTGAAGAACAAATCTTTGCTACCGAATCAGCTCTTTTAGAAACACGCGGTCATCAAGTACATCGCTACACGATTCATAACGATCGCGTTGAGGGAATGAATCCTCTAACTCTGGCGAAAAAAACAATCTGGAATAACGATGTATACCGCGACCTACGGGCGATCGTCCGCCAGGAACGACCGGAGGTTGCTCATTTCCACAACACTTTTCCTCTGATTTCTCCAGCCGCGTATCACGCCATGAAAGATGAAGGTGTACCAGTCGTCCAAACTTTGCACAATTATCGTCTCTTATGCCCCAATGCTCTGTTTTTTCGCGATGGCAAGATTTGCGAAGACTGTTTGGGAAAATGCGGTGCTATACCTGGCATCGTTCGCGGTTGCTACCGAGATAGTCAAACTGCGAGTGGAGTTGTAGCGGCAATGGTGAACTTGCACTCGATGATGTGTACTTGGACAAAAACAGTAAATGTATTCGTAGCGTATAGCCATTTTGCTTTGCAGAAATTCGTTCAAGGTGGCTTACCGGAGAAAAAAATTCAATTTAAAACTAATTTTCTACATCCCGCTCCCGCACCAGGAACAGGACGTGGTGGATACGCTATTTTTGTCGGGCGGCTTTCGCCAGAAAAAGGTTTAGGGACGCTACTAGCTGCTTGGGAACAATTGGGCGGAAAAATCCCTTTGAAAATTGTTGGCGATGGACCGTTAGCACCTCAAGTTATTGAGGCAACAAAGCGCGTACCAGGAGTGGAGTGGCTAGGACGCAGACCGTTGGAAGAGGTTTACGAGTTAATGGGAGAAGCTGCTTTGTTGATTTTTCCTTCTGAATGGTACGAGACTTTTGGCAGAGTTGCGATCGAGGCTTTTGCCAAGGGAACTCCTGTAGTAGCTTCAGCAATTGGTGCGATCGCCGAGTTAGTTACGCCTGGGCAAACCGGACTTCATTTTCTTCCAGGTAACACCCAAAACCTTGTAGAGCAAGTAGAGTGGGCTTTATCACATCCAGAAGAACTGATGCAGATGCGCCAAGCAGCTAGGGCTGAATTTGAGGCTAAGTATACTGCGGAGGAAAACTATCGTCGCATGATGGAAATTTATACCTTAGCTCCTCATGTCTAACTTACATGTAGCAGTATACAGCGCGCTCTGGTGCTTGTATCTAGAGGTCGATCTATGAAAGTAGAGGCGGCGTGTCAGCAACAACGCAAGGGATTAATTAAAAGTTCCACAATTGTACTATTGGCATTTGCTACTGCTTATTTTGCCCGTATCATCGAGGCATTAGGAGTACCCGCAGCAATTAATTTTTTACACTTTGCTACAGTTCCACTTGCCTGTGGTATTGCTCTTGTCAAAGCTCGCTCTAAAAGCCAGCGTCAGCTTACCATCGTCCAAGAAATGCTCTTAGGTTTATTAATATTTTTCATCTCAATCTGTGCTAGCGGACTACTCAATAATGCTGGATTAATTAATGTAGTTCTCAATTATTTAATGCTAGCCGAGCCGTACTTACTTCTAGTAGCGATCGCCTGCATTCCCATGTCTTTAACTAGCACGGAAAAACTGCACTGTTGGTTAGTGCGTTTTGGCTTTATCAATCTCCTGCTTGCTTTGCTCCAGCGCTTTGTTCTCAATTTACATCTTCAGGAAGGTTTAGAAGACAATATTAAAGGAGTTTTTTTAAACCAAGGTTCTGGTCATGTTGTTGGTGCTTCAGTTTCATTAACATTTGGTACGTACTATTTATGTATTGCTAAAGAACGTCCACTTTGGCTGCGAGCATCTGTATTTATTACTACTATCGTTCACGTATTAGTATCAGATGCCAAACAAGTTCTAGCAGTATTTTTAGTTGCTCTCGTACTTCTTTTTTGCACTAAATTAAAAGATATTACAGAATTTGTAAAATACTCGATTGGAGCAATTTTAGCTGTATTTATCGCAGTTTGGTTGGCAAATAATGGGTTTCTCGCTTGGAGCGTCGATATGACTTTAGAGGGGATGAAGCTTAAACTAGTAGGATTCTCAATTATTCCTTCTTTCTATCATTCTCCGCTCAACCCTTTATTGGGGCTTGGTCCCGGTCACACGATCGGACGTTTAGGGGGGTGGATGCTGCGTGATTATTGGGATCTGCTCTCCCCTTTAGGAGCAACTCAACTTTCCGTGAGCGAAGCCGTATGGAGTGTGGTAGGAGCAAGCTGGTTTGGCGATAAATCTAGCATGTTTTCGCCGTTTTTTGGTTGGGCAGGAATTTGGGGAGATTTGGGTCTGCTAGGGTTAGGAGCTTATTTTTATCTTGCATTTCTTGTTTGGTGCAGGCTGTGTTCGGACGATCTTTCTCGGTTTTTTCTCCTAACTATATTTGTTTTTGGATTAATTTTCACTCAAATAGAAGAACCTGGTTACATGCTCTTTATGGCTATTCTTGTTGGTCTGCAATGGCAAACTAATCGCTTGAGACGGCTATCATAATTCTGTATCTTCAGAGTTTTGCGATCGAGCAATCTACGAGCTATTAAATAGAAGCAAATCTGCTACTATAGCTGGGGACTGATCGTACCATGACTGAGCAATTATTATTTTTTAATGAAGTTGCTAAACTACTATTGCTTGTCAGTAAGTTTTGGTATAATTTTAGACATATCAATAATGTTCAGGGCAGTTCTCATCAATTTCACCGTACTTTGAGAAGACGTGTAGCAATTTCTCAAATCTCTAGGTGCTATTATTTCTGTTGATTATTATTTAATCGGTAATCTTTATATTTTTGTCATCACTTCTATGTCTCGTTTAACATACAGATGGATTTTAATCAACTAAAACATGAGTTATCAAAATAGTAAAAAGAGAATCAATATTTTTCCGAAGTTTTTCTAGTAAAAACTATAGTTTTGAGGGATTTGAAATCTTTTTTTATCGTTAAAGACGCAAATAATCAATGATTAGCGATGCTATAAATTACTTTCAAACTATACTGTCATTCATGGCAATGACTCAAGTGAAGAGTTCAGGGAAATGAGATTTGATACAACAAATAAAGTAGAAGCAGTGGAGTTAATCCAACCAATAGCATCGGATTTTCCCGGTCTAGCCATCACTCAATCGTTTCATACTCCAGTCAATAAATCGGAGTTAGAAGTTATTCCGGCTGAAATTCCTCAAATTAGAATTTGTGTTATTGGCTCACCAGTCACGATCGCACCTTTCGATCGCCAAATAGAAATGATGTTGGAGTGGGCTAGCAGTCGTGCTAGCCGATTTGTATGCGTGGCAAACGTCCATATGCTGGCAGAAGCCTACTGGCATCCAGAATTTCATGCAGTGTTAAATCGTGCAGATTTAATTACTCCTGATGGTATGCCCCTAGTATGGATGATGAAACTAATGGGAGCGCAACATCAAAATCGCGTTGCTGGGCTAGATATTATGTTATCTATTTGCCAACAGGCTTCCCAGCGTCAGATAAAAGTTTTTTTTCTTGGTTCGGAAGCTTCCATATTAAAGCAGATGCGAAAGCACTTAGAGCGTGACTTTCCCGCTTTAGAAATTGCTGGAATGGAGCCACTACCATTCCGTCCGCTCACGAGAGCAGAAGATGCAGCAGTTATTCAAAAAATTCATGATAGTGGAGCTGGCATTGTATTTTTGGCTCTGGGATGTCCGAAGCAAGAATACTGGATGGATCGACATAAAGACAAAATTCATGCCGTTATGATTGGTGTAGGCGGAGTATTTCCAGTGTATGCAGGAATTCACAAACGCGCTCCCTTGTGGATGAGAAACTTTGGTTTGGAGTGGTTTTACAGATTAATTCAAGAACCACGTAGACTCTGGAAAAGATATACTACCACCATGCCCCTGTTTATCTGGCTAGCTTTGAAGCAGCTATTAACTCAGGGAGCAAGAAGCAGTGACCAGTGACCAGTGACCAATAACCAATAATCAACAACTACCTATCACCGCTCTTCACAAACAACTAATAACTGATAACTAGCCCCCTGCCCCTAATTTGTGGCAATCTGAGAGACAGATAGACTCATCTGATAATCTCGCTACAAAAATTCAGCCAATAGGTTATGCAGACTCTCCCCAACCCAGCTACAGTAAAATCTTCTTCTGGCGAACTTTCCACTGATACTACTATTCATCGCCGCCAGACTCGTCCGATTCAGGTAGGAAACGTCACGATTGGTGGCAGTCATCCAGTGGTGGTGCAATCGATGATCAACGAAGACACCCTGGACATAGATGGTTCCGTTGCTGCTATTCGTCGCCTACATGAAATTGGCTGCGAAATAGTCCGCGTCACCGTACCAAGTATGGCACACGCTCAAGCCTTAGCAGAAATCAAACAAAAGTTGTATGCCTCATACCAACCAGTTCCAATCGTGGCTGACGTGCATCATAATGGGATGAAAATTGCCTTGGAAGTTGCCAAGCACATCGATAAAGTGCGGATCAATCCTGGCTTGTACGTATTTGAAAAACCTAAATCCAATCGCACTGAGTACAGTCAAACAGAATTCGAGGAAATTGGAGACAAGATTCGCCAAACTTTGGAACCACTGGTAATTTCCTTGCGCGACCAGGGTAAAGCCATGCGGATTGGCGTGAATCACGGCTCCTTGGCAGAAAGAATGCTGTTTACCTACGGCGACACCCCAGAAGGAATGGTAGAATCAGCGCTGGAATTCATTCGGATTTGCGAATCGCTGGACTTTCGCAACTTAGTGATTTCGCTTAAAGCATCGCGAGTGCCTGTAATGATCGCTGCCAATCGCTTGATGGTCAAGCGGATGAATGAGCTAGGCATGGACTATCCCTTGCATTTAGGCGTAACGGAAGCCGGAGATGGCGAATACGGTCGAATCAAATCTACAGCTGGGATTGGGACGCTGTTAGCTGAAGGGATTGGCGATACCATCCGCGTATCGCTGACAGAAGCGCCAGAAAAAGAAATTCCCGTTTGTTACAGCATTCTGCAATCTTTAGGTTTGCGGAAAACAATGGTAGAGTACGTTGCTTGTCCTTCTTGCGGACGCACTCTATTTAATTTAGAGGAAGTGTTGCATAAAGTTAGAGAGGCAACTAAGCACCTAACAGGGTTAGATATCGCCGTTATGGGTTGTATAGTCAATGGTCCAGGGGAAATGGCGGATGCGGACTACGGCTATGTAGGGAAGCAACCTGGTTACATTTCTCTCTATCGCGGTCGAGAAGAAATCAAGCGCGTTCCTGAAGATCGAGGAGTGGAAGAATTGATTAATTTGATTAAGGCAGACGATCGCTGGGTCGATCCGTAAGCAGTGACCAGTGACCAAGGTTTGTCTGCTGCGGTCACTGGTCACTGTCAAAACTGGTCACTGTCTGAGCGCCCTGTGTTAAATTGGGCTTACTTGGTTTGCTTTGTTCTCCGGCTGTGCAGTGTCAATACGATCATGAATAAGCGTGGAATTTTCTTGGGTGCAACAGCAGTGATGCTCTCGACTGCCGCAGTTGCCAGTTTTAGCGATCGCTCTCAAACTCAAGCTTTCTTTCGTGAAAGTCCGAAAGAATTAGTCGATGAAGTTTGGCAAATAATCGATCGGCAGTATGTAGACGGGACTTTCAACAAGGTCAATTGGCAAGCTGTACGCAAAGAGTACTTGAGCCGCTCTTATGCCAATCGAGAGGATGCATACAAAGCAGTCCGACAAATGCTAGAAAAGCTCAAAGATCCATATACCCGATTTATGGATCCAGAAGAATTCAAGAATATGCAGGTAGATACTTCTGGAGAACTAACGGGAATTGGCATTCAAATCGCCCAAGATGAGAAAACAAAGCTATTAACTGTAATTGCCCCAATTGAAGATACACCCGCTTTCAGTGCCGGAATTCTTGCTAAGGATACAATCGTCAAAATCGACGGTAAAAGCACTAAGGGAATGGATGTGAATCAAGCAGTGTCGCTGATTCGGGGACAACCAGGTACAGAAGTACAAATCACGATTTTGCGCAACGGACAGCAGAAGGATTTTCGGATAAAACGGGCGCGAATTGAAATTCATCCAGTGCGTTACAGCTACCAGAATAGCCCAACAGGTGGTATAGGGTACATTCGCTTAAATCAGTTCAGTGCCAATGCTGCCACGGAAATGCGCGATGCAATTAAAAATTTAGAAAAGAAACAGGTATCCGGTTATATTTTGGATTTACGTAACAATCCTGGTGGGTTGTTATTGTCCAGCATAGAAATTGCTCAAATGTGGCTGGAAGACGGGGTTATTGTTTCCACTAAGAACCGACAAGGAAAACAAGATATTGAAAGGTCTAATCACCGACCGTTAACAAATAAGCCTCTAGTCGTGCTAGTGAATGATGGCTCGGCAAGTGCTAGTGAAATTTTGTCTGGCGCTCTACAGGATAACAAACGCGCGGTTTTAGTTGGAGAAAAAACTTTTGGCAAAGGGTTGGTACAGTCGGTACGCAGCTTGGGAGATGGTTCTGGCTTAGCTGTAACCATAGCGAAGTACTTTACCCCCAACGGACGCGACATCAATAAGTCTGGGATTGCTCCTAATGTAGTAGTATCGCTGACGGATAAAGAAAAACAGGCGTTGTTTCTACAAAATCGCGACAAAGTTGGTACGCCATCAGACCCGCAATATGCGAAAGCATTAGACATATTACAAAAGCAGATTGCGGCTAAGGGGAACTCTGCGACAAGATAGGAACGAAAGTAACAAACTGACAACTTGCGACTGTTGGTAACTGGTAACTGATAATCGATCGCTGCTCCCCACCGATTACATAGGCTGGCATTTTCCGGCACGGATGAGTCCAACGCGACGGGCGATCGCTTCTGCTTGAGATGGGAACGGTCCCCAACGTTCCTTTGCTTCTGCATCTGGCTCTATATTCACTTGCTCGTCAGAAACAATTTGACAATGACCGTCCGCTAGCTTGACAATAAACCAAGTTTGTGAATTCATCATAGAAAAAAGTTGAGCGCTGTTCTGTCTGGTATCCTCAATTCTAAGCTGTTCGCAGACAAGAGCATATTTGTAGGGGCGCACAGCTGTGCGCCCCTACAGATCGTGTAATTTATTTAATCGAAAACGACAGATCTTTTCAGCAAAGGTAATCAAGCCTGATGCATCAACGGTTGCCGTTACCGTTACTGCCAGTTGCCAAAACTCGCTCGGCTAACTTGTCAGGAACTTCTTGCAAGTGATGGTATTGCCACTGGAAGGAACCAACACCTAGAGTTAGCGATCGCAACTCGACAATGAAGTTCTGCATCTCGGCTTGAGGTAAGTAAGCAATCAGCTTGTCCCAACCAGACCAATCAGATCTTCCTTCATAGCCGAGAATTTGTCCCCGTCGCCCGCTCACCAGTTGCATCACCTTGGAGGTGAATTCGCTGGGCGTATTGACTTCAATTGAGGCGATCGGTTCTAATAGCGTCGGTTCGCACTGAGTCATTCCCGTTTGCATAGCTAGCCGTGCCGCTTGTTTAAATGCTTGCTCGGAGCTATCAACTGTATGATAAGAGCCGTTGGTCAAGGTGACGGCAACATCAACTACGGGAAAACCTAAAGGACCGTGTACCAAAAATTCCTTCACACCAACTTCAACGCCAGGAATATATTGCTTCGGGACCACACCACCTACAATCTTTTCGCTAAAATTAAAGCCTTCTCCGCGTCCAAGCGGTTTAATATCTAGGTAAACATCGCCAAACTGCCCGTGTCCTCCTGACTGGTGCTTGTAGCGCCCGTGAACTGAAGCAGCAGGCTTGCGAATGGTTTCTTTATAGGGTACTTGTGGTAGATGAGTCCCCATTGGTAAGTTATACTTCCGACGCAGGCGATCGAGGGCTACTTGCAAGTGAATTTCGCCTTGTCCCCACAGGATCACTTCGTGGGTATCGCCGTGCTGTTCCCACATTAAAGATGGGTCTTCTTCTAATAGCTTAGTCAACGCTGCACTCAGTTTAACTTCGTCGTTGCGTTTTTCCGGGGCGATCGCCAAGGCATAAACTGGTCTGAGTATATCTGCTTTAGGTAGTTCTGTGGCTTGTCCGTTTGCTGAGATGGTATCACTAGTTTTCACGCCATCTAGACGGCTGAGAGCAACAATTTCACCAGCTTCAGCTTCATTTATCGAGTTTTGTTGTTGTCCTAGTAGCCGATAAATCCCGCCAGCGCGAGTACCATTCAATACGATGCCATCGGTTAACTTACCCTGCCATACCCGTACTAGGGAAAGTTTGCCTCCTTGGGGCGTGTAATAGGTTTTCAATACTTGGGCTATGGGAGTTTCAGCAGTAGCGCCAAGCCCTCGTCGTTGAGCAGTGTCTTGTGGTTCAGGTGCTTCTCGTAACAGTGCTTCTAAAAGCGGTCTAACTCCAAAATCTCGGTCTGCAACTCCACAAAATACTGGAACGACTAAATCTGCCCCTAATTCTAATTTCAAGTCTTGCAGAATTTCTTCTTGAGGCGGCTCGATCTCTTCTAAAAGTTCTTCCAATAAATGGTCGTCAAAGTTGGCTAATTCTTCCAACATTTCCGCTCTAGCTGCCTGTTCCTGTGCCTTTAAAGATGCTGGCAATGGAATCGGATCGGCTGGTGCGCCAGAGTGGTATTGATATGCTTGTTCGCTGACTAGATCGATAAATCCAGTTAGCTGTTCGTCTTGAATAATGGGATATTGATGCGGTACGAGCGGACGCTTGGAAACAGCTTTAAGGGCGTGCAACATATCCATGAAATTGTTGCTAACCCGATCCATTTTGTTAATAAATACGAGATGGGGAATTTCCCAATCGTCAAGAAATTTAAATAAGGGAGCGAGGGTAAGTACCTTCTGACGCAAACCGTTTTCATTGTTATCATTTGCTGGCTCGCAAACAACAACTGCTGCATCTACGCCCATGAGAGCGTTATATGTCTCTTGAGCAAATTCGACTGAACCCGGACAGTCAACAAATGTGAAGCGGACACCTTCATACTCGGTACTAGCGGCGCTCACTTCTACACTCATTTGGCGATCGCGCGCTTCCGCTGCACTGTCTCCTACGGTGTTACCGTCGCGGACGCTACCTTTACGAGTAATAGCTCCTGTGACCGATAACAAACTTTCGAGCAAAGTTGTTTTTCCGCTCAAATAAGGACCGACAATTGCAACATTGCGCGTACTCGCTCTGACATTTTCATTCATACAACCTCCTACGCGGATTCCTTTATGAGAAGCCGCACGATCGTGAGTAGACAATGGATAATGTTGTAGAGAATTATCCCGTCTTTAATCCGACCTTATCTTGTCTTTAATCGTAAGAATGAAAATTGTAGTTTCTCGTAAGAATTAGCTAAATTAAAGTTAATTAGCTTGAAGTTTTATGCAGATATTTGGAGTTTTATCAAGGAGAGAGTGGTAATTGGTAGTTGGTAGTTGGTAGTTGGATGGTGCGTGGTGCGTGGTGCGTGGTAAGAGGCTTCTTGGTAACTGGTAACTGGTCACTGGTCACTGGTCACTGCTCCCTGCTCCCTCTCATCAAGCTTTGCAGGCAAGCATTGAGTAACTCCCAATTCAAAGAGTTATATTTTGTCTGCCCTTCCTTGCGAATATCGAGCAACCCTGCTTCCGCTAGAGTTTTAGAGTGGTGGCAGAAGAGGGCAAGGCTAATACTTAATTTTTGAGCAATCTCCGTACCGCTCAATTCTCCAGCATGGGCGAGTAACTCGACAATTTTCAATCTGGTGGGGTCGGCAAGGGCTGCAAAGATTTTTGCCCGACGACAGCTATCGTCTACTTCAGCTACAGGTAGGGACACGAGCTTTTCTGAATGAGTCTCTTTCATTGTCGTTCGTCCGCGATCGCGCTACTTATCAAATAGTTAAATAGCTACTTGACTTTTTAATTTATATTGTCTAGCATAATAGTCAAGTGGTTGTTTAACTACTTAAATTTTAACCTACGGTTGGTAGTTGGTAATAGGTAGTTGTTAGTTGCCTCTTACCTGGGCTAATCCGGTTTTGATGAAGAAGGAGACTTGTAGGTATGACAGATCGTGTCAAGCCGTTGACTCTCACTGCTGAGAATTTTCAAACAGAGGTCATTGAGAGTAAAACACCAGTGCTAGTAGATGTTTGGGCAGCCTGGTGCGGACCTTGTAGGGTAGTTAACCCAATCGTGGAAGAGATTGCTGCCAATTTTGCCGGACGCGCCACAGTAGGCAAGCTGAATATTGACGAGTACGGAGAAATTGCTTCTCGATATCAGGTGCAGGCAATTCCGACGCTGTTATTTTTCCAAAATGGCGTGGTTGTAGATCGAGTTGTTGGTGTTGTTGGGGCAAAAGCGATCGCGCAAAAGTTGAATGCTTTGTTAGAGCCAGCAGCAGATCGACAAGCTGCTTAGACATTACATCTGTAGAGGCGTGAAATTTCGCGCTTCTACAGTCCACATTATTTCATACACTTTTTATCCATTTACCCTAGTAAAGCCTATGAATACCAACATCGATCTATTCTCACCCGTTCGGCTCGGTCGTTACGAATTACCTAACCGAATGGTGATGGCTCCCTTAACGCGCAACCGTGCGGGAGAGGGTAACGTGCCGAGAGAATTGAATGCAGAATATTACGCCCAAAGAGTCTCGGCAGGACTGATTATTACAGAAGCGACTCAGGTGTCGCCACAAGGCTTAGGTTATCCGTTTACCCCTGGTATTCACTCTCAAGAACAGGTAGAAGGCTGGCGGCTAGTGACGAAAGCCGTACACGATCGCGGTGGCAAAATTTTTCTCCAGCTATGGCACGTCGGGCGAATATCTCACCCCGATTTGCAAGTCGATGGAGCATTGCCCGTTGCACCTAGCGCGATCGCTCCATCAGAAGGTATGGCAGCTACTTACGAAGGAGAAAAGCCATACGTTACACCCCGCGCCCTAGAAACAGCAGAAATTCCAGGTATTGTAGAACAATATCGCCAAGGGGCAAAAAATGCGTTGGCGGCTGGGTTTGATGGCGTAGAAATTCACAGCGCCAACGGCTATCTGCTCGATCAATTTCTCCACGATGGCTCCAATCACCGTACAGATGAATATGGTGGTTCGATTGAAAACCGCGCCCGCTTGTTAATGGAAGTGACTGAAGCAGTCGTTAGCGTTTGGGGCGCAGATAGAGTAGGAGTCAGACTTTCACCCAGCGGTACTTTTGGTAGCGTCTACGACTCCGATCTCAAAGCATTGTTTACCTATGTAGTTGATGCGCTCAACCAATTTGAATTAGCTTACCTGCATTTGGTAGAGCCGAGAGTTGCTGGTAACGAGACAGTAGAAAATCCTACTTCAGAATTGTCATCAAAATACTTCCGTCCGATCTACAAAGGGACTCTCATCAGTGCTGGCGGCTACGATCGCGAATCGGGAAATGCAGTATTAGCCTCTAGAGATGCGGACTTAGTTGCTTACGGTAGACTGTTTATTTCCAACCCCGACTTACCGCAGCGTTTTGCTCTCAACGCACAATTAAACCCCTACGATCGCTCTAGCTTTTATGGCGGAGACAAGAGGGGTTATACAGATTATCCATCTTTGGAATTGCAGGCTGCTGGTTGATGGGGGTAGGGGCGCACGGCTGTGCGCCCCTACTTTACCCAATTTATTTACTAGCAGGTGGTTCTTTATCTTTGAGCAAATCACTTGCAACTTTGAGCAGATCGTGCAGAATCTTGCGTAGTTGATGCTCTCCTTTCGCGATCGCTTCTCCTACTTCTTTAAGTCTATCTTCAAGCGATCGCCCTTCTACTGATTCTCCGACATCAGCTTTGTTACGGGTGCGGCTGTACCAGTGCGTAGCCTCATCTATTCTTTCTTTGATTTCCTCGTAGCGTCCGCCATAGCGGGCGGCTAGATTGGCGCGAACGATCGCCAATTGTGCTTGGAGTTGAGCGTAACGCTTCTTCATTAAAGCGAATTCTTCGCTATTTTTGAAGGCATTAATGGCGGATTGGATCGAATCTTTCAAACTAGAATCTGATTCTTTACCAACTTCTTCTACATCAACCAAGAGGCGATCGATCTCTTGTTGTAGTTCCTCTTCTTGAGTGTCAATTCTGGATTGTAGTTGGTGAACTTCTGCCTGATCTTTGACAATAGTTTGCCGTTTGCCACTACTGTAACCTTCAATAAATCCTTCAACCGCAGCAGTGATTTCCTCTTTGATCTCGCTACCCTTATCCTTAAAGTTATCGCTAACTGCTGAAATAGTATCTCTGAAAATTTGACGAATATCGCTAGTACCTGCTTTTATCTCCGTGCGGACATCGTATATAGCAGATTGAACGATTTCGCGAATCCTACTCGATCGCAACTGTCCAGTAGTTTTTGCTTCCTCAAATTCGGAGCGAATTTGCGTCCTAATTTGCTCGACTATATTTCTTTGTGGATAAGTTGGTGTACCTGTCTCATCTACAGGACGTTGAGCGAAATCCTCAAAGTTCTCGTAGTCTTTAGCATCGAAACTAGAGTCATACTGGTCGAGATTCGGGGTTTTTTCCTCATGAACCAATCCTGGCTTACCTTGAGCTAGATCGTTCATGATTTTTTGTTTTTCTTCATTACTTAAAGTCACTTTTGTTTCTCCCACTTACTAAATTGAGCTACTAAAACTGAACTGTAGTAAAAGAATTGTTTTTGCTTTCTTCTTTGCGCCTCTGCATCTAACGCTTCGCCTTCGGCTAATGCGTGAAACACAATCAAAACTTTATCCAATCTAAGAAAAAATCTCTGATATCGTGTTCGGTTAATCGCTCGTAAATACCGTCAGAATGAATTCTGGTAAACCCACCCTTGCAATACTCTGGTTATTGCAACGAACTTAATATGACTTATCCCTACATTAATGACAAACAAATCCAATCGCACTCTTTCTGACGGATGAAAGTCAATCTAGAACAAGCTGAGTTGCTGAGGAAATGGCTGCAAATCGTTCCAGGGAAGCGGCGGAACCACAACCCCTTTTTGTGTCAATAACTGGTGAAAAGACCGAGCATTGTGCGGCGATCGCTCTTCTGTGGGACAATGTACAAAGAAATAAATCTGGGTTCCTTGACTTAGATTGCGATCGATAAAATCAACCCATTCCTCAAGAAACAGCTGATTCAACTCCCATTTTGGGTGGCTGATAAAACGAACTAAGCTAAACGGTGCAGCGATACTAAATTCTACTGGTAACTTAGGTTTGCGGCGTTCGGAGTGAATCTGCGGATCGTTTGGTGCATCGTATATCGGACGGCTATCGAGTAAAACTCTACCTATCTCTAATTGTTTCAGAAGCGTTGTTAGTTGACTAGCGTGAGGCTCTTGAAACCAACTTGGATGACGTACCTCTAAAGCCAGCGACGTTTTTTCTCTCAAAGCGTTTAAGAATATTGTTAAGTCTTCTATTGCTTCTGGACTATATCGTGGCGGGAGTTGAGCAAAAATTGGTCCCAAGCGATCGCCTAAACCTTGCATTCGTGCTATGAAACTCAAAGCATCGGGAATATGTGGTTCTAGCAAGCCTTGATGGGTAATGTCTCGCGGTAACTTGAGGCAGAATTTAAATTCTGGTGGTGTTTCTGCTGCCCAGCGCGCTACAGTATCGGCATCAGGGATAGCGTAAAAGGTGGTGTTTCCTTCAACAGTCGTGAGACGCTGGCTGTATAAACCTAAAAATTCACCCACACGACTTCCAGTCGGATAAAAATCGCCTACCCAACCTTTATACGACCAAACAGCACAGCCAAGATGAAAAGTCAAAAGTTAAAAGTTAAAAGTTAAAAAACTGTAAGGACGGGTTTTTACTAAGATCTTCAGCTAAAGCTGTCAATCTATTTGCTAAGCTCACTCGTACAACAATCAAAAATCAAAGAAAATTTTCTAGGAATGAACTGAGCCATCAGGCATAATTGCCCCAGTTAAAATTGCTCCGGTTAATTTGACCATAATTCGGTCTTTTGTACCTACTTTGGCTCCTTTTAAATTAGCTTTACTTAAATTTGCTCCACTCAAGTCAGCACCAATTAAATTGGCTTCCTGTAAATTGGCTGAAGTTAAATTTGCGCCTAATAAGTTGGCGCGAAATAAGTTGGCTTGAGATAGATTTGCTTCTTGTAAATTGACTTTGTGTAGAAAAGAATCGCTCAGATCGGCTTTACTTAAGTTAGCTTTGCTCAAGTTTCTCCCCGATAAATCTTTTTCTTTCAACTCAGCACCCCGTAAATCGGCTCCAGTCATATCGGGATAGTGAGGACGGTAAGGTTGATGGGGGGAAGATGAAGCAGTGGCTTGCTGGGGCGACTTAGAAGCAGAATAGTAAGACTGAGAACTACTCTGTTGGGGCGATTGCGATCCCGAGTAATAGCTTGAGGGAGGTGATTGCTGCTTGTAGCTCGACTGTGAAGCTGAGTAGTAATCTGACTGGTACGGTTGCTTATAGCTAGATTGCGAATTTGACTGCTGGTGCGACTGAGTAGAGTCGTAGTGTGATTGCGACGGTTGTTTGTAGCTAGATTGTGAATTATTGCCGTTCGATTGCGAACTTGCCTGTTGACGCGATCGCGCGGTTGAATCGTAATATGACTGAGAATTATTGCTGCTCGACTGCGAATAACTTTGCTGGCGCGATTGTGACGCTGAGTAGTAATGAGATTGAGAATGAGCCTGCGACTGTTTAGGTCTACTGCGGGACTCTGGTTTTGGTTGCGCGGGAGTAAATTTACCCGTGCGAGTCTGAATTACCCGCAATTGCTCTCGCGCTTGATTAATTTCTTTTAATTTTTCTTGCGCTTTTTGCTGCAACCGCTGATTCTCTTTCGGAATGCGATCGGGATGCCAAATAAAAGCCAAGTCCTTATACGCCTGGTTAATTTCTTCCAGGGAGGCTCCAGGCTCTAATCCAAGTACTCTGTAGCAGTGGTTCAGGTCTAACATTACTACTGCCGCATCCTCACTAGCTTGGTATTACCCATGATAGGCAGCTAATTGCGTATTCGCTACCTTCTTTTAGGCGATCGCCTAATAAGAAACTTAAACTAAACTTATCACTACTGAGACAACACTAGCTCAAGAAAGCAGGAGGCAGATGACAGCAGGATTTAATCTATACAGCATCAGCCAGTCGTGCTGATTCAACTATATAGTTATTCTTGCCATAATCTGCTACATTTTTTCTTGAATTCCCCAGTCTCCAGCCGCCAATTTTCCATGTCGAGTTATGCCATTTGATTTTCAATTGCCCAACGTGCTAGCTCAGTACGATTGTGCAATCCCGTTTTACCAAGCATATTAGACACGTGGCTTTCTACTGTCCGCTGACTCACATTCAGTTCTTCGGCAATATCGCGATTAGCTAGACCTCTCGCCACATATTGCACGACTTTTAGCTCTGTTTGCGTCAGATGCACGTCAAAAGGAACTTGAATTT
Source organism: Chroococcidiopsis sp. CCALA 051 (assembly GCF_003015105.1). Lineage (NCBI taxonomy): Bacteria > Bacillati > Cyanobacteriota > Cyanophyceae > Chroococcidiopsidales > Chroococcidiopsidaceae > Chroococcidiopsis > Chroococcidiopsis sp. CCALA 051. The sequence goes on from NZ_PYCI01000018.1 coordinate 30,594, forward strand.
TTGTCTCGTTTTCGCCGTTGCCACCTGATTGTTGTCTCTGGCGATAAGCTTGTTTAAGAGAAGCTTCCACTTGAGCCACTAGTTCCTCTGGCTCGAATGGTTTGACCATGTAGACATCAGCACCGATGTTTAAACCTTTGATTTTGTCTTGGCTTTGACCCTTGGCAGAAAGAAATAGAATCGGAATCCAACTGGTGCGTTCGTCCTGTCTTACCTGATTGACAAACTGATAGCCATCCATTTCTGGCATCATCACGTCACAGATAATCATATCTGGAATTTCCTGCTCCAGAACTTCTAAAGCCTCTCGCCCGTTTTCTGCGGTGATGACCTCATAGCCTCGGAATTCTAGGTAATCCTTGACGAGTAATATGAGGTTGGGGTCATCATCTATTAATAGCAGTCGCTTGTGCTCTTTTACGCTAGTTTCCTTCATGCTGCGCTTACTCGCCACAATTGAGTCAGTCGAACTTTTCAATAGCAGTTTCTCTTGCAATTTATCGGTTTGGTGGTATTTTACTGACCTCGGTCTCGCTGAATTGTAGTCGGAAAGCCATTTTAATCTTCAAAGAAGATTTATAGCTTTAGTGCTGCACTGCAACTGCAAAGATTTCAGTCTTAGTACGGACACCTAATGATACGCCCTATTTGGTATAACTTAGGCGATATCATTATATATTCTTTTTTCGGCGTTGTCGTATAAAACCTGATACAATAGCAAAATATACCTATCTTTATTTGAAAGAATCAGTAAAACCCACTAGAGTAGGAGCAAACGCCAAAATTTGTACTGAGAAAAGTCAGTCAATTTTGTTTGCTAAATCAAATATTCTTTGTAACTATCCTTAATAAACTGTGATGAGATGGGGTCTCGTGCAAAAGAACTGATGGCTTTTCTGTTATTTTGCCAATTCTATTGACTTCTCTGATGCTGCACTAGTTGTCATCTGCGATCGCGACCGATCTCGGTTCTGGAAGAGGATGAACGAGAAAGGCATATTCGCGCACAATTTTGTTGCCGATGAGATGTTCTTGGATAATCCGTTCAATAACTTCGGGGGTTGCCTGACGATACCAAACCCCATCGGGATACACTACGAGAATTGGACCATTAGTACAGACGCGCAAGCAGTTAGCCTTCGTGCGAAAGATACAACTGGGGCGATCGCTCGTTGGTTTATCGAGTTTTAATTGTTTGAGGCGTTTTTTCAAGTAATCCCAAGATTCTAGGCTCGCTTCCTTAGAACAGCACTGCGGTAAAGTCTGGTCGGCACAAATAAAAACATGGCGTTGAATTTGCGGTAAACCTAAAGCCTGGACGCAAACAGCCAAAGCTTCATCATCTTTTGGTTTACAGGTTTCATCTTGGGGTGTCAGGTTGTCGGTCATTTGAGGAGTGAGGGAGAAAATCTCAGCTTCAGGGAATGAAACGGGTAAGTTACATAATTTACACGCATACACATTGCATTTTAAATTGTCTTGTTCCTCATTATCCCCTTGTCCTCCTTATCCTCCTTGTCCCCCTTGTCCCCCTTATCCCCTGACTCCCGACTCCCTAGTTCGGAAACCCGTACAATCGAATTTGTTGCCACGATCTCTATCTTTTGGCTAAATTAGCACTCAGGAGTTGAGAGTGCTAACAAGGCAAGGAATTTGTATGGCAGCAGTATCTTTAAGCGTTTCTACAGTTAAGCCACTAGGCGATCGCGTATTTGTCAAAGTCAGCGCCTCAGAAGAGAAAACCGCTGGCGGTTTGTACTTGCCCGACACTGCTAAGGAAAAACCCCAAGTTGGTGAAATCGTCGCCATTGGTCCTGGTAAGCGTAATGATGATGGTTCTCGCCAAGAATTAGAAGTTAAGGTTGGAGACAAAGTTCTTTACTCTAAGTACGCTGGCACAGACGTAAAGCTAGGTACAGATGAGTACGTGCTGTTGTCCGAGAAAGACATTTTAGCAGTTGTTAGCTAATCGGTAATGGGTAATAGGTGATGGAAGATTCACAACTACCAACTACCAACTACCAATTCACAAAATCTAAAATCCAAAATCTAAAATCCAAAATCGCAAGACAACTATGGCAAAGCGCATTATTTACAACGAAAACGCTCGTCGCGCCCTAGAACGGGGTATGGACATTCTAGCTGAAGCGGTAGCCGTTACGCTGGGTCCAAAGGGTCGTAACGTGGTGCTAGAGAAAAAGTTTGGCGCACCGCAGATCGTCAATGATGGCGTAACCATCGCTAAAGAAATTGAATTAGAAGATCACGTAGAAAACACTGGTGTATCTCTAATTCGCCAAGCTGCTTCCAAAACCAATGACGCTGCGGGTGATGGTACAACCACTGCAACCGTATTAGCTCACGCCATTGTTAAAGAAGGCTTGCGTAACGTTGCTGCGGGTGCAAATGCAATTTCCCTCAAGCGTGGGATTGATAAAGCGGCTAACTTCCTAGTCGAAAAGATTGCCGAACACGCTCGTCCTGTAGAAGATTCTAAAGCGATCGCTCAAGTCGGTTCGATCTCTGCTGGTAACGATGAAGAAGTTGGCAGCATGATCGCTGAAGCGATGGATAAGGTGGGTAAAGAAGGTGTCATCTCCCTAGAAGAAGGGAAGTCCATGACAACCGAACTAGAAATCACCGAAGGGATGCGCTTTGACAAAGGCTATATTTCTCCCTACTTCGCTACCGATCCCGAACGGATGGAAGCTGTTCTAGACGAACCTTTCATTTTGATTACCGACAAGAAAATTGCTTTGGTACAAGATTTAGTCCCCGTACTAGAGCAAGTTGCACGTTCTGGTCGTCCGCTGCTGATTTTGGCAGAAGATATTGAAAAAGAAGCGCTAGCAACCTTGGTAGTTAACCGTCTGCGTGGCGTACTCAACGTAGCTGCGGTCAAAGCGCCTGGGTTTGGCGATCGCCGCAAGGCTATGCTGGAAGATATCGCTATCCTCACTGGTGGTCAATTGATTACTGAAGATGCTGGTCTGAAGCTGGATAACACCAAGCTAGACATGCTCGGTAAAGCACGCCGGATCACCATTACCAAAGACAACACCACAATTGTCGCTGAAGGTAACGAACAAGCTGTTAAGGCTCGTTGCGAACAGATTCGCCGTCAAATGGACGAAACCGAATCTTCCTACGATAGAGAAAAGCTACAAGAGCGCTTAGCTAAACTAGCTGGTGGCGTTGCTGTGGTCAAAGTCGGTGCTGCAACTGAAACCGAAATGAAAGACCGCAAACTACGCCTGGAAGACGCGATTAACGCTACCAAAGCCGCCGTAGAAGAAGGTATCGTTCCTGGTGGTGGTACAACCTTGGCTCACTTAGCTCCTCAGTTGGAACAGTGGGCAAGTAGCAGCCTCAAGGGTGAAGAATTAATCGGTGCATCAATTGTAGCTCGCGCTCTAACTTCTCCATTGAAGCGGATTGCTGAAAACGCAGGTCAAAACGGTGCAGTCATCGCCGAGCGCGTCAAGGAAAAAGACTTCAATATCGGCTTCGACGCTGCTAAAAACGAGTACGTCGATATGTTTAGCGCTGGTATTGTTGACCCTGCTAAAGTGACTCGTTCCGCGCTGCAAAATGCTGCTTCTATCGCTGGTATGGTACTGACCACTGAGTGCATCGTGGTTGATAAGCCCGAACCAAAAGATGGCGCTCCTGCTGGTGCTGGCGCTGGTATGGGTGGCGGAGATTTCGATTACTAAAATCTGTTAGAGGTAGGCTACTGTTTACCTCAATTGTGAAGAATACAGCTGCTTCCCTTGGGGAGGTGGCTGTTTTTTATCAAGTCAAAAGTCAAAAGTTAAAAGTCAAAATACCGATCGCATTTGTATTTTACGTGCCACCTGTATCCATCTCTGTTGAAAATTCCTGCCATTTTCCAAAACAGAAGCTATTGACTATATCTATGGCTAGGCGACAGACAGGAAAATGTTAATTTAATCTCAAGTTAATCGAGCGAGAACGCAGAGAGATGCTACACCGCCAAACACCAACAGGAATAATTGCGATCGCACAACCAACACACGCTTGGATTGCAGGTTGTCTGGCGCAAGCTTGGGGAAATCAAGATTTTGGCACTTTCGCACCAAAAGCAGAAGTTTGTCTGGGTGCGGCGATACACGATATCGGTTGGGTTTTTTGGGAAAACGAACCTACTTTAAATCTCCAGACGGGTTATCCCCATAACTTTATGGAACTCCCTTCAGAAATCTCGGTCAAGATTTGGTCTGGTGTCAAGCATCTAACTTCGTCTTACGGTAGATATGCAGCGTTATTGGTTTCGCTCCACGGTACGGGATTATTTGAACGCTTCCGAAAATGGGAAAATTCACCTGAATCTACTCAGTTAGTAGAAGCATATTTGCAGCAAGAATATGCTTATCAAAAACAGCTCGTTAATTATTTACAGAATGACTCTTACTATGCAAATCATACAACTCCAGAAGTAATTCAACGCAATCGCAAATTAGTAGCAATTTGGGATTTATTATCACTTGCTTTATGTATGGGACTGCGAGAGGAAAGGCAATTTCATGATATTCCTACTGCATCTGGGGAAATGACTCTGACTCTGATTCCTGTAGATGATAATTTTGACAAAATTAAAGTTGAACCTTGGGCATTTGAACGAGATGAAGTAAAACTCAATTATGATGGGCGAGTTTTAAATGAAAAGTTTACCGATGAAACTCAAATGCGTCAGGCTTTGGCAAATGCAGAATGGGTAAATATGTCTACTGTTTTGATTCCAATGTAGAAACGTTATGTAGAGACGTTACATGTAACGTCTCTACATTGAATTGGAAATTATTCCCGAGCATTTCTCGTAATTTCAATTGAAATTCTGCCGCTAAAATCTGGTATGGGTGCGGCGGGTTTAGATAATTTTACTTTAACTTGTTCTATCCCCTTCACTGCTAAAATAGATTCCGCGATCGCTGTTGCTAGTTTTTCGACTAATGCAAACTTAGAAGTTTAAACTAAATGCTGACCTTTACTAATAATATTACGATAATCGATTGTTTCTTAAATAGCATCGCTCTTACCCGCCACTGATAGATCTAACCACAGCGTTACGTCAACCTCAAACCATTGTCCTAATACCTGTTCTTCTGGTAAATATCCCGTATAACCATAACAGCAAATTTTTTCTAGATGAATGCAGTCCATATAATTAGGGTAATTGGTAATTGGTATAATTTGTGTTAAATTAATTATATTTTACAGTGCAAAAGTATAACTTGAATTGGATGTAAAGGTACGAAACTATCAAATCGTTTGATTTGAGAACGACAAGAGTAACCAGTAGCTAAACAAAACTTTCTTTGTTCTACATCGGATGAAATTTGCCGTCTCCAGCTCATAGAATAAATTCCTTGAGATTCATTATAGTGTTCGGCTTCATGTCCGTAAATACCCGCCATGCCACAACAGCCTGTAGCAACTAAACTCAAAGGAATTTTTAACATTTGAAAGATCTGCTGCCATTGTTTTTGTGAGTTTAAAGCAATCGTTTTTTCGGTACAGTGACCGAATAAGTAATAACGATCTGATTCAGATATGCGATCGCCAATTTTTTGCTTTAATCTCTCCCGTTTATCCCACAAAAATTCTTGCAATAACTGCACTCGAAAGCTTGCTTTTAAACCTTTAATTTTGATATACTCATCTCGGTAGGTTAGGACAATACTAGGTTCAATTCCTACAAGGGGAATTTCTAGTTTTGCTAATTGATTTAAATAGTCAGTATTTTTTTGCGCGATCGCTTGAAATTTTTTTAAAAACCCTTTAACGTGCAATGGCTTTCCATTCACAAAAAAAGGTGGAACGTACACTATATAACCTAACTCGCGCAAGCAATCGTAAGTATCGAGAACTATTTGCGATTCGTAAAAGCTGGTAAAAGCGTCTTGCAATAAAATAACGCTGTTTTCTCGTTCTAACTGGCTAAGGGTAGATAATGTATCTAGATTAAAAACTGGTGCTTGTCTTTGTTTTAATCCTTGTCTGACAGTCAGCGCGCTGACTGCGGGTGGATCGATCATTCGCACGAATTTTTGAATTAACCAGCGCGTCACTAAGTTTTGAGTCAGAAAATTGAATAAAACAGGTGCGTGAGATTGCCAATTGGCGAGAGTTTCAATATTCCCAACGAAATAATCGCGCCAATGCCTCAGATAGCGGGTGTGGTAAAGTTCGAGAAATTGCGCTTTCAGACTGGGAATGTCTACATGAATCGGACATTGGCTAGCACAAGCTTTACAGGAAAGACAGCCGTGCATTCCGTTGTAAACTTCGTGCGAATAGTCATAACTTCCCCAGATCTTAGTTAAATTATTCCAGAACTTGAGGGTAAAATTTCCAGATTTTTCTATTTCTTCACTTTGAGTTAGAGCTATTTGTCGCAACCATTCTCTCATCAAACTGGCACGACCTTTAGGCGAGTGAATGCGATGGTCGCTTCGCGAACCGCCTGTGGCATCGCCTGTGATTTTGGCAGACGGACACATAACATCATCGGGATTGTAGTTAAAGCACGCGCCATTACCGTTACAGCTAAAAGCAACTTCGTATTGCGATCGCACCTCTTTTGCAACTTGGCGATCGAAATGTCCCCGTAAAGGTGCTTCGACTCGTACCACTTCGTTATAACTGGCGTTTGGTGCGACAATTTTGCCTGGATTTAAGCGATTTTCAGGATCGAAAGCTGCTTTGATTTTGCCTAAATCGGGATAGAGTTCGCCAAAAAAGGTAGGAGTATATTCGCTGCGAAATCCTTTGCCGTGTTCTCCCCACATTACGCCGCCATATTTTCTGACTAGCGCCACAACTTTGTCAGATAATTCTCTGATCAGGGCTTCATCTTGTGGTACTTTCAGATCTAGGGCTGGTCGAACGTGCATACAGCCCACGTCTACATGACCGTACATGGCATAATCGAGCTGATAGGCATTGAGTAAAGTTTGAAATTCACGAATATAATCAGCTAGGCACGCTGGCGGAACTGCGGTATCTTCTACAAAAGCAATCGGTTTGCGATCGCCTTTTGCATTTCCTAGTAATCCTACACCACGTTTACGCAATTCCCATAAACTAGCAGCTTCTATCTCATTCTTTGCCAAGTAATACCCTCTGCCTTTATCAAAACTCTGGCAAATCTGAGTAATTTTTTGTTCTAGTTCTGCTAAATCGTCGCTACTAAACTCAACTAGATTAATTGCATTTGCATCGCTAATAAAATCTTTGACTTTTTCGTATATTACATCTTGCCTTGCTAATCTTAAAATTTTCTCATCGATGGTTTCTATCGCTGCGGGTGCAAAAGATAATAAAGTCTCTGCGGCAAATAAAGCATCGTTAAAACAGTTATAGTGAATTGCTATTAATTTTTTATATTTAGGAATCGGAGTTAACTTTAATTTAGCTTCAGTAATAACAGCAAGCGTTCCTTCCGAACCTGCTAAAAGCCAATTCAGATTAAATGTTTTGTCTTGGGAAGAGTATACCTTTGCTAAATTATATCCCGTCATGAAACGAGGCATTTTGGGAAAATTTTGCTCGATGAGTTCTTGCTTTGTCGTGACAATTTCATTTACTTGGGTGTAAATCTGCCCAATTCTGGGTTGTTGCTTTAGTTGGGTTAATGTAGTAAGGTTAACAGAATGCGATCGCCCTACAGTACCATCTGGTAAAACCCAACTTAATTCTAAAATATGGTTACTGGTGCGTCCGTAAATTCGCGAACCTTGACCGCAAGCATCAGTATTAATCATACCTCCAATTGTCGCGCGGTTACTAGGAGATAAAGACGGGGCAAAAAACATTCCATAAGGCTTTAGTTCAGCATTCAATTTATCTAAAATTACCCCTGGTTGTACTCGTACCCATCCCTGTTCCAGATTGATTTCCAGAATCTGGTGCATGTAAGAACAATCAATAATAATTCCCGAGGAAAGCGATTGACCGTTAGTTCCCGTTCCTCCACCTCTGGGAGAGAATGTGACAGATTTAAATCGCTCTTGCTGTGCTAGTTGAAATAAATGCACTAAATCTATTTCAGTTTTAGGATAAACAACTGCTTGCGGTAAAATTTGATAAATACTATTATCAGTAGACATCATTAACCGACTAGCAAAATCGGGACGAATCCCTCCTGAAAACGGTGTTTTCGCCAGTGCCTCTAGGAAAAGTAGATATTCGGATTTGAGATTATCCTTGAGATTTAGCTTAGGAATCATAATTATACGCAATCTACTAATAAAGATTTTAAAAGAGTTGATGACAGCAATCGGTTAAATATTTACTAGAGATTATTTATACTGAAACTCATACATTGCTACCTCACTATTTTGCGATCGCTCTTTACTGATAACTGGTAACTGATAACTGATAACTGTTAATGGAGTTAATTCGCCTTTTTCTCAGCGCCTCTTGGCAAAGTATTACCCTAGCAGTGCTGACTGGATTGCTTGGCGGTGCAAGTAGTGCTGGAATGATTGCCTTAATTAACATATCTTTGCGCGAAACAAATCGTGTTAACCCATTTGTAGCACTTGGGTTTATCGCACTTTGCCTCATACTACTAATTTCAACCGCAGCATCTCAAGTCTACATTGCTCGTTTAGCAGAACGGATTATTTTCGATCTCCGACTGCATTTGACTCGCCAAATTTTGGCTTGTCCTTTACGACAGCTAGAAGAAATTGGCATACCACGACTGCTGGCGGCTTTAACGCAAGATATTGAGATAATCGCCAATGCATCTATTCCTATCGCCGCACTTTGTGCTAACATCGCGTTGCTACTGGGTTGCTTGTTGTATCTGAGTTGGCTGTCATTACCGCTATTTGGTTTAACAATGGTGCTAGTGCCATTAGCTATTCTCAGCAACCAATACTTAATTTATCGCGGCAGACATTTCTTAAAATTTGCTCGTGAAGAACAGGATAGGTTGTTTCAGCACTTCCGCACCGTAACTGAAGGAATTAAGGAACTAAAACTGCACCAGCAGCGAAGACAGGCTTTTTTAGTAGAAGACTTGCAAGCAACAGCCGTGCAGTCTAAGCATTATCGTATCACCGCAGCCAATTCATTTGCGATCGGTGGTAGTTGGGGATTAGTGGCGCTGTTCGTCTTGATTGGAGTATTTCTGTTCGTTGTACCATTGTTATTTGTGATTCCTAGTGCGGTGTTGTCTGGCTATGCTCTGACGCTAATTTTCATGGTGACACCCCTCCGTGGCTTACTCAACACGCTTCCCGAACTGCTACGAGCTAATATTGCATTAGAAAAAATTAATACGTTGGGACTTTCGTTAAATACACCAAGTACTGAGGTAGAAGAATCGCCAGTGGCGGTTCAAAATCCTGGTTGGCGATCGTTACGAATAACTGGAGTAACCCACGCCTATAAAGGAGAACGAGAAGACCACCACTTTACTCTAGGACCGCTCAGTTTGACTTTATCGCCTGGAGAACTAATATTTATCGTAGGTGGTAACGGTAGCGGTAAATCAACGCTCGTGAAGTTGTTGACTGGACTATACGCGCCTGAAACTGGAACTATAGAATTTGACGGTCAATCGATTACCGATGCTAATCAAGAGTGGTATCGCCAGCAATTTTCCGTCGTGTTTTCAGATTTCTATTTATTCGATCGCCTTTTGGGGTTAGATAATTTAAAGAGCGGCGATCGCGTAGCACAAGAATACCTCGAAAAATTACATCTTGATGGCAAAGTCAAGATAGATCGTGGCGTATTCTCCAGTACTGCACTTTCTCAAGGACAACGCAAACGTCTAGCACTCCTCACAGCATATTTGGAAGATCGGTCGATTTACGTCTTTGACGAATGGGCTTCCGACCAAGATCCGGCATTCAAAAAGATTTTCTATACCCAACTTTTACCAGAACTTAGAAATCAAGGCAATGCAGTTGTCGTAGTCAGCCACGACGAGCGCTATTTCGATTTAGCAGACCGGATCGTAAAATTAGATTACGGCAAGATCGAATATGACAAAAGTATGCATTGAATATGTGTTGCTAGTAGTTCGCGCACACGCCGATTTGCAATTTGTTGACAACTACCTCAATCTACTTGTGTCAACCCTAGATATTTTGTTAAATAAGGCGAAAACACCTCATAAATCAACGTCAAAGGCTTTCCATGATGCCAGAACAAGTAGTGACGACCCCAAAAGGGTCCCTGGTGTTGAAATCCTGCTTCTAACGCCTCTGAGTGACCGTAATAAACTCCTTGCACGTCCCGATACAACTCAGTCCGCAAACGCGCTAAACTAGCCCAAATTGGCAAAGAACGATTTTGTAAATATTCGTCTACGTGACTGGCTTCCCACCAAGATGCGGCATATGCCAAACGTTGACCCGATTGTTTGCGCAACCACACCTGTCGTCTCAATCTCGGTCCTGGGACAGCTTCGATGATACTGGGTGCATCATCTAAATCCATGCCAACTACTGACATATCAATCACGTCAACTTCCGTGGGTTCCCCAGTTAGCAATTGTAAATGGCGTGTAGGAGAACCATCACCTAACAAAAGTAACTGCCAAGCTGGAGCAAGACGAGTATGAGGCAAGCCTGGTTGTATAGTGTTCTCATCGCCTTCCCAAATGGGTGAGAGACGATGCCAAGACTTAGGTAGTACCTGCTTATCTGTAAAGTTATAAGTCGCAGTCAATTTGTTTACAAAAATTCATGACTTTCTTATTAATATAACAGGAGTCAGGAGCCAGGAGTCAGGAGTCAGAAGAAAGACTTGCAGGTACGAGCAATTGGAAGGGCTGAAGAGGATTTAACACTAACTACTCTTCACTGCTCCCTACTCCCAGCTCGTCCCTGCTCCCTGAAAAAATGCGGATGGCGAGACTCGAACTCGCAAGGCAAAGCCACACGCCCCTCAAACGTGCGCGTATACCAATTCCGCCACATCCGCGCTTGCAGATATATAATTTAGCATACTTGTGGAGCAAGACCAGCAAAGTTGAACAAAAAAGAGGCGATCGCTCGTGCCAAAATAATTACGAATTACGAATTACGAATTACGAATTCTGCCAACCCCTATGCTGATGATACCGACATCCTTTGCTGGAAGATGCGCTTTGACAAAATTCTGATTGCTAACCGAGGGGAAATCGCCCTGAGAATTCTCCGTACTTGTGAAGAAATGGGAATTGCGACGATCGCGGTACACTCAACCGTAGACCGCGACGCGCTCCACGTCCAATTAGCTGATGAAGCGGTTTGTATTGGCGAAGCTCCCAGTAGCAAAAGTTATCTCAACGTTCCTAGTATTATTGCCGCAGCTCTGACGCGCAACGCGACTGCCATCCATCCTGGTTATGGCTTTTTAGCGGAAAATGCGAAATTTGCGGAAATTTGTGCCGATCACCAGCTTGCCTTTATTGGACCAACCCCAGAAGCAATTCGAGCTATGGGCGATAAATCTACGGCAAAGGAAACGATGATCGCGGCAGGAGTCCCCACCATCCCTGGGAGTGATGGGTTAGTCAGAGACGAAAAAGAAGCGCGGGAGATCGCGCGTCAAATTGGCTACCCAGTCATGATTAAAGCCACTGCTGGCGGTGGTGGCAGGGGAATGCGTCTGGTTCGCAGCGATGAAGATTTAGGGCGATTATTTTTAGCGGCTCAAGGAGAAGCAGAAGCCGCCTTTGGCAACCCTGGTCTGTATGTCGAGAAATTTGTCGATCGCCCGCGCCATATTGAGTTTCAAATCTTAGCAGATAGCTACGGCAATGTCGTCCACTTGGGCGAACGGGACTGTTCGATCCAGCGCCGCCACCAAAAACTATTAGAAGAAGCTCCCAGCCCTGCCTTAACCCCCGAATTACGGGAGAAAATGGGAACAGCTGCGGTAATGGCGGCAAAGTCGATTAATTACATCGGTGCGGGGACGGTAGAGTTTCTCCTGTCGCAAACTGGAGAATTTTACTTCATGGAAATGAATACGCGGATTCAAGTCGAGCATCCCGTCACGGAAATGATTACAGGACTTGACTTAATTGCCGAACAAATCCGCGTTGCCCAAGGGGAAAGCCTGCAATTCACCCAAGAGCAGGTAAAGTTGCGGGGACACGCAATTGAATGTCGGATTAATGCTGAAGATCCAGACCGAGATTTTCGTCCCGCACCAGGACGGATCAGTGGCTATCTCGCTCCTGGAGGACCAGGAGTCAGGATGGATTCTCACGTTTACACCGATTATCGCATCCCGCCTTACTACGATTCTCTGATTGGTAAGCTGATCGTCTGGGGACCAGACCGTCCGACTGCAATTAGGCGAATGCGACGCGCCTTGCGGGAATTCGCCCTCACAGGCGTACCAACGACTATCGGCTTTCACCAACGGATTTTAGATACTCCAGAGTTTCTCAAGGCAGAGGTTTACACCAATTTTGTCGAGCAGGTGATGTTGAAGAAATAGATCGGTAGAGACGTTACATGTAACGTCTCTACATAAAATTTCAATGCATCAGCATCATCAGCAGTCCTTGCTGACCGAGCAGAATTTCTCGCAACAGGCTAAAAATTCCGACCCAGATGATGGGGGTAATATCCACACCGCCTATGGGTGGTACAAGTTTTCGCATCGGTACTAACAAGGGATCTGTTGGCATGGCAATTAAGTTGTATGGAAAACGCTTAAGGTCTATTTGGGGAAACCAAGTCAGCACGATGCGGAAGATAAATAGCAGAATCATTAAGCCGAGAAAGATCCCCAGCACCAAATTTGCGATCGCAGCAGTTGTCATATATGGTCATTGGTAATTGGTAATGGGTAATTGGTAGTTGGCAAGAGGTAAGAAGCAAATTTAGATGTCTAACTTACGACTTACGACTTACGACTTACGACTTACAACTTTACCCTGTCACTTAAATAGATTTTGCCACTAAAATCGAGGATTAGTGGTGGAGCAACTATTGTGGGTGGTGTGAGAAATGCGCCGTTCAGCCTCTTGGCAGCGTTTAGCGATTTACGGTTTGAGCGGTCCTGTTATTGCTCTGAATATTTGGTTATTGAGTCAAGCTTTTCAATATTTTCAGCATACGATCGCCGTATTGACGATCGCGGCTATTTTGGCTTTTCTACTCAATTACCCAGTCCGGTTTTTCGAGCGAGTTGGCTTTAGCCGCTCTCAGGCAGTCATTGTCGTTCTATTTTTGAGTTTAGTCTTGTTGGTGGCGATCGGTCTAACTCTAGTGCCATTGGTCTACGACCAAACAATCGAATTGATTCAAAGAATTCCCGATTGGTTAAATACAATTCAAACACAGTTGGGAAGACTAGATAGCTGGGCGCGGGTAAGAAAGCTACCTCTCGATCTGAGCGGTTTTAGCAATCGCGTTAACGATACGATTGAAAGACGCTTGCCATCTATACCAGAACAGGCGTTTGGAGTTGCCCTCGGGACGCTGTCGTGGTTAATCGAGACAATTTTAGTGGTGGTACTGGCATTTTACATGCTGCTCTACGGCGATCGCCTCTGGCGCGGTCTCATTAGCTTCCTACCACCAGAGATTGGACTTCCGTTTAGTGCTTCCTTGCGACTCAATTTTCAAAATTTCTTTCTGACTCAACTATTACTGGGGTTATTCATGTTTGCCGCTTTAACCCCAATTTTCGTAGTTCTCAACGTGCCATTTGCTCTATTGTTTGCCCTTTTAATTGGTGTAGCTGAACTCATCCCATTTATTGGCGCTAGCTTGGGCATTGGTACAGTTACGCTGTTAGTCATGGTGCAAAATTGGTTGCTGGGGTTGCAAGTTGCTTTGGCGGCAATTGTGTTGCAACAAATTAAAGATAACGTGCTAGCACCTAGATTGATGGGCAATTTTACGGGACTCAACCCAATTTGGATTTTTATCGCTATCTTGACTGGAGCTGAAATGGGTGGTTTTTTGGGTGCAATTGTAGCTGTTCCCCTAGCTGGTACGATTAAAAATACTATTGATGCAATTCGTAACCTGCGGCGTTCTACTGTAGCAGCTAAAATTACCATCACGCATGAGGATGCGGCTTCTACTGAAGGGAAAGACAATCTCAGTTTTTGATTTATATTAAGGTGGACAATACCCACCCTACTTTTATCATTCGCCCCAAACCTGGCACAAAACTGTTCGTTTACGAGCGCCGTCTAATTCAAAAAATAAAACTGATTGATAGGTTCCTAATCCAAGTTTTCCATCGACTATTGGAATAATTTCGTTATTATTAAGCATCATCGCCATTAAGTGCGAGTGAGCATTTATCGGCTCATCTTCAGGGATATTTTTTCTTAAGTGCAAGTCGTTATGCAAGTAGCGTTCTGATTCGGGAACTAATTTGCTCAAAAAAACTTTGATATCTTCTAGTAATCTTTCTTCGTCTTCATTAATTGCTAATGCGGTCGTAGTATGACGAGAAAAGATTAAAACTTGTCCGTTGCTAATTCCTGTATGAAAAACTATTTTCTCAATTGCTGGCGTAATATTGTGAATATTAATTCCTTGAGTGGTTTCGATTTCAATGAATTTATTAATGATTGGCACGGTAGTCGGTAAATGGTAATGGGTAATTGGTAGTTGGTCATGAGTGAATGGCTGGTGGCTGAATTCTTTTCTAATCACCAGCCACTAGCCACGAGTCACTGATAACTAATAACTGAAACTTAACCTGGACTTACTGACTTATTAATGATGCGATCGCTAAGCTTAGGAACAGTCTGCATTTCTCCTTTCCTCCTCGTAACTATGCAGAGAATAAGGATTTAGTCAAGATAATGAGTGTTTTTCGACAGTTTCGACTATCTGGAGCGATCGCCCCAGTCAAAACAATTCCAGTAAAAATCATTTTAGTCGCAACAATGTGTGTAAGCTGCTGGTATTCTACCCCAGCTAGAGCGCAACCAAGATCTTTGAATCTCGTCGTCAGTTCTGAGGGAATGCCTTCTTTTGCTCGTTTGATGCAGCAAGCCGAGTCACAGACTAGCAAGTTAATTCAGCAAGAGTTCGAGCGAAAACCCAAAGTTACAGAAATCACTGTAACGGTAGTAGGCGATCGCAATGGGCAACAAGTCCCTTTACTCCATACTAAAGTCTCGCGAGTCGATTGGCGATCGCAACCCGTGTTGAGTCACTGGACGAGATACTTCAGCAATTCCGCGCTTTTGTTAGGCTTTTCCTCATCGCCAAATGGAACTGCAACCGATAGTCAGCGTACTCCTGCGAATGTAAATACTGCGCGTAGGTTAAAAGAAGACGATCCCGCCTATCGCGATGACTGATGGCAATGAGAAATATACGTAATTCTGCAAATTTCAATTTTTTTATACACACCGATCTATCGTTGCGATCGCAGAGGTGGCGCGGAGAAAATTGTTTAAACAACAAAGTATATCCGATAGGCTCGCATTTAAACTACTAGCTGAATTGAGAAAATAGCCTTCAGCAAGCAAACTAAATTTTGCATATTGATGACTAGATACATTTGCTTACTGCGTTCTATATAAAGTTAACTATAGCAACCTAATGTAAAAAAATGACTCAGTATTAACCAGGCGATTAACTCACCTTAATGTTGCGGGATTATCGTAACAGAGGCAACAATATTTGTTTGAAAATAAGTCTCTGTCTTAATAATTAGTAGTAGAGAAAAAGCGAGAGCGCGTCTTTTGGTTACAGCTCAAATCAAGCTTTTGTCTGAATATGTTTGGAATTAAAAATACATAAGCTAATAGAAAAGGCGCGAGCATAGTTATCGCGCTGAAATCTGAAGGAACCAAGAGTTAATAGCACTCTGCACTCTCTACTAATAATTGCAATACAGACGTTTTCAAACTTGAGGATCTGGCGATTCCGAATCAAGAGGGAGTTTCATGTCTAGAATTACTCGGAGGCAGCTGTTAGTTTTCTTCGGTGCGGGTGTTGGTGCTGCTGCTTTCTCACCCGTGCTAGAGAATAAACTGTTTGGTGCTGGTTCTAACGCTGCCCAAGCAGCTGAGGCTTTATCGTTCACCCCTGTACGATTGCCCCATCCGTTACCCATTTATCAACAACTGCCTAGTTACCTACCAGCAGGCAGTGAAAAAGGAGAAATTTTACAACCATCGGCAGATGCGAGATTGACAAAATATACTGTGTACGATGATGTCATCGTACCGCCAGAATACGAACGTTACGTTATTGTTGGCTGGGGCGATCGCGTCTTCCCCAACCCAGACGATTATTTTGGTTATAACTGCGATTACACTGGCTTCGTCCCAATTAACGGAACCAAAGTTAGGGGAAAAGAGAACGACATTGGTAATGGCATCCACTACGACGGCATTGCTGTTAAAGACGGCTATTTGTGGGTGAATCACGAATACGTTTCCTATCCCATTTCCCTGCTCGCGCCTGAAACCCCAGAAGACTTGGCAGGGTTTTCCGAATCTTTCCCTTATTTAGGAATCAATATCAGCGAGAAAAACCGCACCCTGCTAGGTGAGTTTCTCTACAACATGGGTGGCTCGATTGTCAGAATTCGTCAAGATAATGACGGACGTTACAGCGTTGTCAAAGACCCGAAAAACCGTCGCATCCATACCTTGTCAGGCTTGGGAATCAATAGCGATCGCACTGATGCTTACAAAGAAGTCACATCCTGGGGTGAAAAAAGCTACCAGAAAGGCGATCTCAACTACCTCATCGGTACGGGTACGGCTGCTAAGGACGTGTTTGAAGCCGTCAACACCGATGGATTGGGGAGCAAAATCATCGGTACGGGACACAACTGTTCTGGTGGTACGACTCCTTGGGGAACGATCGTGTCCGCAGAGGAGAACTTCCAAGCTAGTGAAGCGTTCTTCGTCGGAGTTACAGAAGCAGTTCTACCTAACGGTACGCAGACAGAATACACCGAAGGCACGACTGGAGCTGAATTCGGGATGGTAGGGGAAAAATACGGCTGGATGGTCGAAATCGATCCCGCCGATCCCAAATGGCGATCGCGCAAACATACTGCTCTCGGTCGC
Organism: Chroococcidiopsis sp. CCALA 051; assembly: GCF_003015105.1. Classification (NCBI taxonomy): domain Bacteria; kingdom Bacillati; phylum Cyanobacteriota; class Cyanophyceae; order Chroococcidiopsidales; family Chroococcidiopsidaceae; genus Chroococcidiopsis; species Chroococcidiopsis sp. CCALA 051. The sequence continues at coordinate 47,638 of NZ_PYCI01000018.1, forward strand.
TTCCGTCATGAGAATATCACTATGGTGGCGGAGTCTGGCAAAAAACTCGTTGCCTATATGGGTGACGATCGCCGTGGCGGACACACCTATAAATTTGTCAGTGCAGGGAAGGTCAAATCCCCTGAAGACAAGAAAAATAGCGAACTATTCGAGACGGGTACGCTCTACACTGCTCGTTACAATCCTGACGGTACGGGTGAATGGCTACCGTTAGAGATTGGTGCGAGTACCAATCCCATTTCCCCTTCCACGCTTGGCTCGGTGGAAATTCAAGCCTTGGGTAAAGCAACGCGCAACGCACTACTACCATTACCGCGACGCAACGGCATTGCGGCACAAACAAAAGACGGTGGTAAGTACAACATCACCACTGAGAATGAAGCTACGGCTTTAAAGGACTACCAAGGTAAGAAACTCTCAGATTTCTATACCAGTCAAGGCGCGGTGTTAGTTGATGCCTTTTTAGCTGCTAACTTGATTGGTGGTACTCCTACCGCTCGTCCTGAAGATTTAGAAATCAATCCTCGCAATTCAAGGGAAGTCTTCATCGCTTATACCGATGGTGCGCCAGGTAGCGATGGTTATCCAGATTCTCGGATATTTGTTGTCTCTAAGTACAGCAAAGATGTCAACGCCGGACAGCCTTCAGGAGAACTGTTTAAGATTACTGAAAACAGTTCCGATAATACAGGTCTAACTTTCCGTTGGGAACGCTTAGCCAAAGGTGGGGAAGCAGGAGCCGAGCCAGGAGACGGTTTTGCTAACGTGGATAACCTTGCTTTCGACAGCCAAAATAACGTTTGGGGTGTCACGGATATGTCCACTGGCGCTCATAACGGTTTTGGTGAAGGAGCAGCAGCAAAACCACTCAACATCGACCATACAGTAGTTGGAGCTGTGGTAGAAGGTGCGTCCTCCGATCTCAACATTCAAACATCCGATTTAATTGGAGTTTTCGGTAATAACTGGCTATTTTACATTCCTCTAGATGGTGAGAATGCAGGGCAGATCGTACCCTTTGCCTACGGTCCACCGCGCTGCGAAATGACAGGACCTACCTTTGTCAGCGATACCTTAATTATCTGCGTGCAGCACCCTGGGGAGAACGTTCCTTTCAATCCACCTCAAAGTCTCAATCGCGACATTGAAATGCTGAATTTAGATGGAACTCTGTTTACGCAAAACAGAACTGTCCCACGCGGTAGTAATTGGCCCAGCAATTTAGCTGGAGATCTTTATGGACCACCCCGTCCTTCCGTAATCGGCATTCGCCGTAAAGGTGGTAAAGGCGATCGCTTTGTTTAACAGTTATCAGTTATTAGTTATCAGTTATCAGTGACCAGTTAATTTCAACTTACGACTTACGACTTGTAACCAGTGACTGGCTATTAGTAGGGTGGGTAATACTGACCCTACTTTTTTGTTGCTAAATTATAAAAAATTTCTTCATTTATTCACTCAGATAAGTTTCCTTAAGTTATCTTGCAAATGACTTCATGATAATCCTACATGGGAGTATTTAGCATTAGGACGATCGCGCTTATCTGGGTTATGCGATCGCCTTAGTATTAGCTCCCAACTTTCTCATTTGTCGGATCGCAATCGGGAAAAAGCGGTTGAAGATAGCGAATTAAAATGTGTTTGGTTTCAGTCACGATCTGCTGTCGTAACCGTTCTGTTTGGGCAAGGGATAATAGCTGTAACGCTCCAGTAATTTCTACGCTGACTAAAGCCGCTAGCTGGCGTTGTTCTGGTTCCATCTGCGGTTGTCGCAAGGCAAAAAAAGCTTCTAAATGTGCCACAATTTCGCGATCGGCACGTTGATTCACCGCCTGTAACTCAGGAGAAACTCGCGATCGCAACATAATTGCTTGCGCCCCTGGTACGGTCGTGAAAAAATCATCAAACGCTTCGACTGTATCGCTGACCACCTGAGCCAGAGGTCGATCTACTGTTGAGGAATTGAACTTAGTGACAAATAAATCCCGCATTTGCTCGGCATATCTCTCTGCCAAGGCGTATAAAACCGCAGATTTATCTGGAAAAAAGCGATAAAGCGAGCCAATAGAAGTATTTGCCCGTTGTGCGATCGCCTCCGTAGAAGCTGCTTCATAGCCAACTTCGGCAAACACTGCGGCGGCGGCTTGCAGAATTTGCTCAAATCTTTTTCTGCTACGGGATTGTTGCGGTAAATGCCTGGAAGTCATGGATCGATAATCGTACGGTCGGGTTTATCTGTCTCTCTTGACAAACGTGAGGATTTCTCAGATTATGCAAATATGAGGATTCCTCACGTTTAGAAGGGCGATCGCTAATTATGGCATTCAGTACACCCCACACCCTAAGCTTATGCTGAGAGAAATCGATCGAAATATCTGGGTTGGCGAACGGCAACTTAAGTTTTTAGGTCTAGAAGTGGGAACGAGAATGACAGTAATTCGCCTTGACAATGGCGAACTTATAATTATTTCTCCCATTGATGTTGATGAAACAACTATTCAGCAAATTAACGCACTGGGTCACGTCACCACAATTATCGCGCCAAATTGCTATCATCATCTTTTTCTCAACAACTTCAAGTCGATTTATCCTAATGCCGAGATTTGGATTGCTCCAGGTTTAGACTTGAAAAGACCAGATATAAAGAGCGATCGCATCCTTAGCGAATGTGGTAAAATCGGCGATTTGAATGAAGTTGAATATCTTTTATTTGCGGGATTTCAAACTATAGGTATCGGCAATTCGGGAATATTAAATGAAATTGTATTTTGGCATCGAGAAAGCCAAACTTTGGTATTGACAGATACAGCATTTCATGTCGATGCTAGTTTTCCTTGGCAAACACAATTAGTTTTCAGAATTATAGGAGGCGATCGCCAGTTGGAACCAACATTATTAGAAAAACTTGCTTCTCGCGATAAAGAACGGGTAAAACAGTCAATTCAAAAAGTTCTGTGCTGGGATTTTGATCGAGTCATTATGGCTCATGGCAGTATTATCGAACGTGACGGTAAGCGCCAATTACAAGCAGGATATGAGAAGTTTTTATCTATAACAAATCTACAGATATAGCGCTCTTAGATAATCGTGAAATCGATTGCCCGTGTAGAGACGTTACATGTAACGTCTCTACACGGGAAACGTTTACAAATCAATTTGGATTGCTATAGCTCGTTCGTAGTTCGGTAGTCTAAATTAGAACTCTTAATTAGAATTCAAAAGTAGTACGAATTGTCCCAACATATAAAGTATCGTTATTGTTATCGTGTTCGGGATTGATAATGACTAAGAAACCTGGAGTCATTGAAATTTGTTCGCTGAATTTAAAGCGGTAGAATGCTTCAAAATGCCAAGCTGTATTGCGGTCTTGAAAATCTGTGCTGAGATCGCTGTTAGTAACCTTTGGTGGTTGACCGATAACAATTCCACCTAAGCTACCTTCTTTCCCTAAGTCAGGAAAGGCAAGGGTGATAGCATAGTTAAAAATTTCTGCGGTTGGATTACCTGGTAAATCTGCGGCTGTCGCATTTGTCAAACCCATCCATCCACCGATCGCAAATTTAGGATTAATCTGCCAAGTTGTAGCAACACCATAAGAATTTGCTCGGATAGCATCGCTGTTTTCATCAAAAGGATCGTTGGCTAGTTCGCTTCCCGTACCTGTATCTAGCTGGTTGTAAGAATGTATGTAAGTTAAACCTAACTCAAATCGATCGCTATACTCAAAATACAATTGCGCGATCGCGCCGTAAGCACTACCACCAATTCCAGATTCCGGTTCGTTAGCATCTTCAGCGACATAACCCAGTTGCAGAGAAATCTTCTCAGTCAAATCGTATTCAACACCTACTCCCGTACCCGAACCTTGTCTGTATATCGGATTGCGTCTGCCAAAGCGAGATACTGCCCCCCGACTGCTACTATCGAGGAAAGAATTGACTGTATCGGCAAAGTCATCTATTCCGCTACCGAAGACCCCAGCATAAACTGTAGTTTGTTCGCCAACCGGAAAGCGGTACTCGATGCGAGTTAACTCAAACTGATTCTCGCTATCCCCTTCAAATCCCAACCGCGCCATTGTTGTCCCAGTCGCATCTTCAACTCCGGGGAAGTTATTCGCTTGTATGCGCACCCTCAGACGATCTTCCCCCATGAAACTAGTATTAAAAGTCAGTCGCACGCGATCGCTCAAAACCAAATTGCTATCTACTTTTTCACTACTACCATCGGCTTTTTCGTCACCAAAAGCACTGCTGACGGCAAATATAACTTGACCTGAAAGAGTTGTAGTTGTAGAAAATTGTTGTGCTTCAAGCTGTTGAGTTTGACTTTCTAATCCTTCTACTCGTCTTGTTTGTAGATTAGCTAATTCAGCAGCAAATTCTGTTTGCAATCTTTGCAATTTGGCAATATCTGCTTGACTCACTCGTTCAGCATCACCTATATTAACTAGTCTTGCAATTTCAGTTAAAACAGCATCTAAAGTAGAGGCAAATTCATAACGTGTGAAGCTGCGATCGCCATCAAAATCAATTGTCACATTATAGCGTTGGCTAAGAAATTTTAATGTTTGCCACTGCCAATCGCGAGCGCTAATATTGTCGAGTTGGGAAACAGGCGTTATCCGCTCGAGACTGTTAGCTTCGTAAGGTGCGCTCTCCTTAAAACTAGAAGATAAGTTATTTGCTCGCTCTAAATCTGTGTTTTCTTGCTTCAATTCGCTGGCAAATACGCTATTTGTTAGTGCCAGCGTTGCACCAAATACAAATATGCTTGTACGAATATTATTGCTAATAATCTGTAACACAATCCCTGCGACTAGAAACACTCAATAGAATATACATGAATTTTCTTCACAGGTGCAAGACTACTCTATAAAAGTAACAAACTTGTGAATTTAAGATGAGAAAAATCTCATTTTTACTTCTCTTGAGAAAGGTTGCGTACAGTCGTTAAATATTGTCCCAAAAAAGGTAAACCACCAATTGCAGGTAGCAAGTAGCGAGATGTGCAAAGTAAACCTAAAGCAGCTGCCGTAGAAGCATTAAAATATGGTTGGTAGAATGCAATTAATGCAGCATCACGAGTGCCAACACCAGCAAACGTCAGTGGTAATAATCCTGCTAAAATCGCTAATGGAGAGAGAGCGAGATTAGCTAAAAATGGTGTCCAGGCTTTGAGAGCCAGAATGAAAAACCAAATTTGTAATAGGTGTAAAAACCAAATAAAAATAGAAGTTAAGGCTATTTTTAACAAATTGGCGCGATCGCGCCAAAAGTAATTGTGCATTTCCTCCCAAGAAAACTGCATTTTTTGAATTTTAACTTTCAGTTTTTTGGTTGCGATCGCTTTACTGAAAACAAAAAATATTTGGGCAAATTTACGAGAACTGAGTAAGAGTAAGCCAAGGGTTAATCCCAAACCCACACTTACTGTCATTAGCCAAAATAACCAATTTTTATAAGGATAAAGAATTAAACCCAAAACACACCATAATAATAATGATAGTAAATCGCAAGTTTTCTCAAAAACAACTAAAGATAAAGACAAAGAACCAGTCAAATGCCCTTGCTGCCGCATAAAATAAGCTTTAGCAATATCGCCCATCTTTGAAGGTAAGACCATATTCAGCACGCTAGCAGCTAAAATTAATTTATTTGCTTCTCCAAAGCTTAATTGAGCTTGTTTAGGAGCTAGTTGCTGCAATCGCCATGCTGTAATAGTTGTTATGGGTACAACCATACATAGACTGACTATCATCCAGTAAATGTTTGAGTTTTGAAATATTTCGATGAGATTAGTAAAATCGATTTTCCAATAAATAATTACTAAAATTATTAAGCTAACTACAATAGAAATTATTCGTTTCATATCTAGAACTAAAAAATATTCAATTTCTTCAAAACTTACGCAGTCGATCCCCCAACCCCCTTAAAAAGGGGGCTTTGAGTTCCCCCTTTTTAGAAGGAGGGAACTAGGGGAAATCGAAATCTCAGATTTCAAGTGCGTAACTCCTGTTCTTGTAGAGACGATATATCAAAAATAAATTTTAAAAATACCGTTCTAATTTTAGCGATTCACCTGGGGCGAGTTGTTTGACTTCTTCAGTTAAATTCCATTCAGGTTGCAACTGACCAATTTGAAAAGTTCGACTCATAACAACATAAATTGAAGTGCGATCGCAGCCAATATCAGCAGCTATAACATTTTCCCAATTCTGAGCTTTTAGTTCGTCAATTATCTGTAATTTACCATTTTCCCAAAACAGTTGACGTTGAAACCAAAATGGTGCGTCTTTCTTGCCAACGATCAACACTTTTTGTAACAGCTTCCGAATCAAATTAGGAAAAAATCGTCCAAAGCCCAGCATGACTATTCGTAATAATATCAAGTTGGTAGGTGTCATTTGTTTTTGTTTTGCCCATCCCAACTGTCCTTGAATTGTAATTTTGTTTTGTTCTAGAGCGATCGCATAATTTCCTACTAAATGTCCAACCGCATTCTTAATTTTTTTACCTTCCTTAACCAAAAGTGAAAACTGCGTATCTGAAGCTATCAACTGGTTGTTACGAAATAGTTTAAACGTACCTCCCTTATTCAGTGCTAAGTAGAGTTCATACGTTGGAGAGTTGGTAGGGGCGCACGGCTGTGCGCCCGTACTAGGGAGTCGATCTATTAAAATTCTTGCTTCGGGCAGCCAAATTCTACCTGTGGGACGAGATTGAGATAAAGGACGCTGAGGCACAAAATCACGCCAAGCCAACAAGTAATTCCAAGTATGATGTCCGATAATATGGTCGTCACTGTAACAAGGTGCTAAACCGTTCGCTAATCCAACCAAAAAAGCATCATTAATTCTTAAAGCATCGGGAAACCATCGTCCAACTAATTCAAAACCATGAGGGAAGTAATTGTATGTATTACGACTAGTATATTCTCCCCCGTATGAACCATCAGGATGGACAAACTGAGCAGCTAATTCAACCGCTTTGATTAATGCCTCTTTGATGCGAATATCGGGTTTAAGTTGATAAATTCGCGCTAAACAAGAAATAGTTAAAGTATGATAACCAGGATCGCAACCTTCATATTCTTGAAACCAGCCTTCGCTACTTTGCCAAGCTAAAACTCGTTCTAAACGCTGAACTTTTGCTCGATCCCACTGAGAGGTTTGTAATAAGTTTGAAAGTAATTCAAAACACAAAACAATCAAGGCTTGGTGATTGGTGAGTCTACCACTTTCATGATGTTTTGCTAACCAATTAGCACGTTTAGTAAAAAATTGCAGAGCAATAGGATTATTGAGTTTTAATAGGGTGTAGCTATCAATACAGGCAAGGAGAGAAAAAGCCGCTGCACCAGCAGCTCGTTCGTAGGGAAAATAATCGTCACAGGAACCATCTTTATGAGCGCTACGAGCAGCATATAAAATTCCTGCTTCTACCCACTGAGGAATGATATTTTGCCGATAAAAAGGGTTATTTGGTAAATCTGTATCGTATGCTAAAGCGAGAGGTAAGACAAATTCTTGCGCCATCCCGCTCGGAAAATCAATAATTTTGTAATGCCAAAAATTGCGATCGCAGCATCCATAAGTAGGGCTGTGAACATTACGATCCATTAGGGTTAGAATTTTAGGAATTTGAGCGATCGCTTCTTTAGCAAACAGGTTTTTATTTGACACGGATAATTGGTGATTGGTTGTTAGTTGTTAGTTGTTAGTTTGGTGTTAGTCACTGATAACTGGTCACTGGTCACTGGTCACTGCTCGTGCGCTCCCGCCTCCCTTCAATATCCGCCCTTCGCTGTCGCAATTGAATTTCTTCTAATACTTTGCGATTGACTGCTAAGAGATCGGCAACTAAGCCAAAAAGCCACAATTGTACGCCAATAATAATTAAAATTGCTGCTAAAATTAAACTGGGAATCCGAGTACGAGTCGTGCCATCCAGAAAAAATATCAGCCATCGAATTCCCAGGAATGTACCCAAACTAAAAGGAATGCTGCCTAAAATTGTAAAGAATTTTAGGGGCTGATATGTCATGAAAATGCGTAAAATTGTAAATAGCGATCGCTGGATGTAAGTTGGAATATTCTTAACTAAACGTGAAGGTCTAAGATATTTGTTCGTTCTAATTGGAACGGCAGTAATCGGAATACCTTTTTGTCCAGCTTGAATAATTGTTTCTAGCGTATAAGTATATTCGTTAAATACATTTAATTGCATTGCTGCTTCTCGACTAATTGCCCGAAAACCACTCGGTGCGTCGGGAATGTTCGTGTTGCTAGCAAGGCGTACTACCCAACTTCCTAATTTTTGTAAAGTTTTTTTAGCTGGGGAAAAGTGTTTAATTTTATAAATTGGTCGCGTGCCAATGACAATTTCTGCTCTACCTAATAAAATGGGGGCAATTAATTTAGGAATATCATCAGCACAATATTGATTATCTGCATCAGTATTAACAATAATATCTGCTCCTGCGATTAGACAGGCTTCTATTCCTGCCATAAAAGCTTTTGCGAGTCCTTGGTTGTGGTTCAACCTTACTATGCGATCGACCCCAAAATCTTTAGCAACTGCAAGGGTTTTATCCGTGCTACCATCATCAATAACTAACCATTCTACACAGCTAATTCCAGATATTTCACGCGGCAAAGCTGAGAGAGTAATTCCTAAAGTTTCTGCTTCGTTATAACAAGGAATTTGAATAATTAGCTTGGTCATATGGGACTATATATAAAATTCATAAGCTTTTTAGTTATTTGTCATTTGTGAGCCGCTAGCGGCTAGAGTTTTTTCTAGCGACCAGACACTAATCACTAGGCACTTTTTTTTAAGGCATTGAACTAGAACGTAACAATTATCCCTTCGCGATCGCCTGTATATTCATATGTTCTAATTTTACCTTCAGTTAGTTGTGGCTGAATGACTTCTTTAATAATGGTAAAAGTACAGCTATTATTACCAACATCAATTTGCAACTTATTGCTGAGAAACTGATACTTTATATCGTTCATATAGTTGGCACAAATTATTTTTACCTGCTTATTACTGTTGACTAAATCTTGAATGCCTTCAATTTTCTTTTTGTATTCTTCTGGTGGTTCTGGTGGTTCGGCAGGTCTGCTAGGATTTCTAGGAGTGCGTTGTGGAAGTTCAAAAGAAGGATTGTTGTCTGAGTTAGGAGAGGTAGATTGCGCTGCCACAATTGTAGGCAATGCCAGAAAAGCGATCGCGGCGATCGAGCTAAGAATTAAACGCATAATTAAATTTACAGTTTATGAGAGTAACAGGTAAGTCGTAGGTCGGAATTGACTGATAACTGATAACTATGTACAGACGTTACATGTAACGTCTCTACACTGACAACTGTTCACTGCTGACTAACGAAACGGTATCCCATACCTCGGACGGTTTCAATCAGGTGAGAACTGATTTTTTTGCGTAAATAGCCAACATAAACATCAACAATATTAGAACCAGGATCGTAGTCATAACCCCAAACAGCACTGAGGAGTTGCTCGCGGCTGAGGACTTGATTGGGATGCCGCAGAAATGTTTCGCTCAACGTAAATTCTTTTGCAGAAAGTTCAATCGAGCGATCGCCAATTCTAACTTGTCGCAGCCGCAAATCTAGGACAAGATTACCTGCTTTGAGTTCCGCAATCTCCTTCGTAACGCTCTGAGTTTTGTCGCGTAACCGCAAACGCACCCGCGCCAGCAATTCTTCAAACCGAAATGGCTTGGTCATATAGTCATCAGCGCCTCCCTCTAGTCCCGCTACTTTATCATTCACATCGTCGCGAGCAGTGAGAATGACGATCGGTAAATATTCTCCTTGACCGCGCAATGTTGATAATATCGTCCAACCGTCTTGTCGCGGTAGCCCTATATCGAGAATCATGAGGTCAAAATCTTTGCTATTGGCTACAAGTAAAGCTTCATCGCCATCCCGAACTACTGAGACTGTGTAGCCATTGGCTTTTAGTCCTTTTTCAATAAAAGCACTAATCCGGGGTTCATCTTCGACGATTAAAATTCTACTCATGAGATGATATCTCTGATGTGGGTTCGATAGGAAGTACGATGGTAAAAGTAGAGCCGCGATGAGGACGACTACTTAGTTCAATTTTGCCACCGTGAGCTTGAGCGATCGCCCGCACGATTGCCAAGCCTAAGCCAGCACCTTCAGAACGTCTTTGACTTTTGGTAGTGCGAGCAAAGCGTTCAAAAATTCTTTGTTGGTCTGCCAGAGAAATACCTTCGCCCGTATCGCGCACCCATAACCGTACCCAATTGTGTCTCTGCATACAGCCTAAAGCAATCGTATCTCCCGTTGTCGTGTGTTGGGTGGCATTCTGAGCCAAGTTTATCATTGCTTGAGTGAGGCGCTGACGGTCGGCAATAATTGTCCCTGGGCTATGGCGATCGATCTGCCAGTGGCGATCCGTTGATAGGGCGATCGCTTTAGAGTAAATTTCTGCTACCAAGGTAGTCAGATCTAATCTTTCCAGCTTTAAAAAGTTTGGTTGCTCCGCCTTAGCGAGGAGTAACAGATCGTCAACAAAACGACTCATGCGATCTAATTCGTCTGTCACCAAGGCTACAGTTTCCTCTCGTTCTTGGGGATCGTCGCCCATGAGTTCTAAGTGACCGCGGATGATAGTAATTGGCGTTCGCAGTTCGTGACTGGCATCGTTAATGAAGTTGCGTTGGCTGCTAAAAGCAGCTTGGAGGCGATCGAGCATTTCATTAAAAGTCGTTGCGAGTTCGGCAACTTCATCCGACCCTTTGACAGGAATGCGGCGAGTCAGGTCAGATTCGCGAATCGAGCGTGCAGTTTCCGTGAGTAAATGTAGAGGAGTCAGTGTTCTACCTGCCACTAACCAAGCAAGGATAGCTGCCCCAATAATGACAAAAATTTTGACATGAATCATAACTGCCATTGCTTCATCCACTTCTTGGCGTTCTCCTGCTGTCAGTTGAGCTACCACAAAGACACCGTGAGTTTCATCTCTAATAATGGGGGCGGCGCGATAAAGGATCGTGCCTGCGGTCGTCTCTCTGGCTCCCTGCTCTGGCTGGGTCAATTTAGCAAAATATTGAATTAGCTCTGAATTCTTTTGTAGGGGTTCTGGTAGCGCTCTAGGGCTAGAGCGGTCGATTTCACCCTCGACAATGGCAATCAAAAACTCGTCATCATTGGGAATGTTGCGGTTGAGAAAAACTCTAAACAAAGCTTTGATGTCATTTTGAAAAGATTTTCCCGTGTTGGGGTCTTTGCCATTAGCTAAAACTCGAAACTCCTTGACTTCCTGCATCAAAGAGTTTTCACGCTTTGCATCCAAGCGTGAGAGTAAGACTTGCCGAACAATCAACGTGGAAAGAAACGCACTAAAAGTTAATAGCAAGACGTACCAAATTAAAATGCTGGTACGCAAGCTATAAAAGATCCGCCGCCATTGTTGAGTTTTGTCGAAACGATTTGGTGGTGACACTTCTGTTGCTGACTTTTCAAAGCTGTTGTCAAATTTGCTTCACCGATCGCTCACTCATCATGCCTATAGCTTTTGATGCAACCATTTCCAATCGAGTTCCATAACCCTTTTGTATTACTTGCGCCGGAGTAGATTCTAAAACCCATACGCAGTAAGAGTTTTTCATTTTGACAGCTTGAAAAGGACAAAAGAGCAAAACCCTTGTGTGGCAAGAAGATTTTTAGATTTTACTTGCTTTAACGTAACAAAAGAGGGATAAGCTCAGTCTTAAGGATGCGCCATTTGTAGTGTGTTGTCTGTTTTAATTTATGTAAAGAGTGTAAAACGATCCTTATTATTCTTTGCAATTAGTGATGGTTCCGGTAGCAAGGCAATTTTTCTCTCAAGAGATCGATCGCTCTGACGAGCAGATCGATCTAGCCAAAGCAGCTCTCTACATTGCTCAGGAGGAATATCCAGACCTCGATCCAGCAGAATATCTCAACGCTCTAGATACGATGGCAGAAGAATTACTAGAGCGGCTACCTATTCAGAGATATCCCTTACGTGTCATTCACACTATTAATCAATACTTATATGAAGACTTAGGATTTAAAGGAAATGTTAATGAATATCACGATCCGCGTAATAGCTTCTTAAACGATGCGATCGAGCGACGGACGGGAATCCCGATTACACTATCGCTCATCTACCTAGAGTTAGCTAAGCGAGTTGACTTTCCGATGGTTGGAGTGGGAATGCCGGGGCATTTCCTGATTCGTCCTGACATACCGGAAATGGAAATTTTTGTCGATGCCTTCAATCGCGGTGAAGTACTATTTCCCCAGGACTGTCAAGCAAAATTGAGCCAAATTTACGGACAGCCTGTAGCATTACGAGCGGAATTTTTGCGATCGGTGACTCATCGGCAATTCTTAGCACGGATGCTGACAAATTTGAAGTATATTTATTTACAACAGCAGGATTTAGAAAAAGCACTGGGAACAGTGGAAAAGATTTTGCTCTTGTTTCCAGATATCCCAGGTGAAACACGCGATCGCGGTTTAATTAACTACCAGTTGGGACATTGGTTTTCAGCCATTTCTGACTTTGAATCCTATCTTGCCCAAGCCCCCCATGCAGAAGATGCTCCAGTAATTCGCAAGTTGTTGAGTCAACTGGGAAGAGGATAGGACAGTTATCAGTGACCAGTGACCAGTGACCAGTGACCAGTGACCAGTGAAGAAAGGGTGTGGGGAATTTTGAATTGTCTTGCTCCCTTGTCTCCCTTGCCTCCCTTGTCTCCCTTGCCTCCCTTGTCTCCCTTGTCTCCCTTGTCTCCCTTGTCTTCCTTGTCTTCCTTGTCTCCCTCTTCACCACTCATTTCACTTCCTCTGCAACCTGCTTGAGGCGCTGGAGTTGAGTTTTCATGTCTGCTTGCGTCCAGGGGGCGGCGAAGGTGTGGAAACCCCAGCTAACGATGGGATTGGGAATCTCAAATTCAAAGCGGTTAAGCAGGCGCGTTCCTTGGGGTAAAGGCTGACACTCCCAGCGATCGCTACCCCGAAAAAAACCCTCAAACCCCCAGACAATTAACCCGGGAGCGCGATCGAGCGTGACGCATTCTAAAGTTGGTTTGACTAAGGGAACTTGAATAAGAAAACGGCTGCGGCTACCTATTTCCGTACTCCACTCGCCTACAGGTTCGCAACGCAGAGCTGGGTTCAACCACCGATGCATTAGATGCAAGTCGGTAATGCAACGCTCAACAGCCGTTGCACTAGCAGCAATCTCAATTGATTGTTCAAATATTTGTGTCATTTGTTCAGTTATCAGTTATCAGTTGTCAGGGTATGGGTAATGGGTAATGGGTAGTTGGTAGTTGGGTGGTGCGTGGTGCGCTCAGGCTTGGCTTGCGACTGCGAAAGAGCGACTTGCGAAAGAGCGACTTGCGAAAGAGCGACTTGCGAATTACTCTCTGCTCCCTTGTCTCCCATTTATCAGAAAATTTAATCATAATCTTTACGAGCAAACTGATTTGATTTCGCATCTATCACAATGATGAAAATCTGAAAACTCACTAATCTGGGGATTCTTCTGGCATAACTACTCACTAAGGTAGATGTGGAATGAGAAACTGAGGAATCACTCTGTATAAGAACTCTATATTTCTCCTCACTAGCTAATTTGCTGACAAAGTACAAAAATACAAGGGAGTTGTAGCAGAATTCCCAGTTCTGCTACCAAAAAGAGCGATGACTGGTACTCTCTCCTCATGAAATTTACAGTTAACTCGGAAAATTATGAATGCAATTTGGCACGGGATAACCCACTCGACTAACTGGGATAGACCGCTGCAAGCGTCTTGGCAACATTTGGCGCAAGCAGCACCACCAGTGCAGCAGGGACAACAGGCTGTTGAGCGAAGTGTGGATTACGTACAAAATATTTGGGGTAGCTTGTTAGCGTTTATTCCTAACTTGCTGGGAGCAGTCTTGATTCTGGCGCTTGGTTTGATCGTGGCTGCGATCGCTAAAGCCATTACTAAAGGCATCCTCAATCGCACGGATATTGACAACCGTATTGCAGCAAGCATTACTGGTCGTTCGGATAGCCGCGACTTACCCAGAGTTGAAGAACTGATTGCCAACCTAGTCTATTGGATTGTGATTCTCTTCACCGTAGTAGCGGTGCTAAACGCACTCCAACTAGAGGTCGTATCTCGTCCTTTGGGTGGCTTTCTCAATACTGTACTGAGCTTCATTCCTCGAATACTAGGAGCGCTGATCTTTCTGGGTGTAGCTTGGGCGATTGCGACGATCGTGAAGTTGATTACAGTCCGAGGACTACGCGCTGCTAGACTGGACGAGCGTTTAGACCAGCGACCGCAAGGAGTAACCCGATCGCCAAACCAAGTATCGCTCAGCGATACGATTGGTAATGCCTTGTACTGGTTTATATTTTTGCTGTTTTTAATTCCTATCCTCGATACTCTTGGTTTGCAGCAAGCATTACAACCAATAGAGGGTTTGGTGAGCGAGATTCTCTCAGCGTTGCCAAATATTTTGGTAGCAGTCATTATTGCTGCTGCTGGTTGGTTGTTGGCTACTGTAGTGCGTCGGATCGTCACCAATTTGCTGATCTCAACTGGAATTGACCAAGCAGGATCGCGCTTTGGACTGCGAACCACGGCAGGAGGGCAATCTTTATCGGGCATTATTGGCACGATTGTCTACGTCCTCATTTTGATTCCAGTAGCGATCGCGGCACTACAACAACTGCGCATTGATGCGATCTCGACTCCAGCGATCGCCATGTTGCAACAGATCCTCAATGCTTTACCACTAATTTTTACAGCAGCATTAATTCTCATCCTGGCTTACTTCCTGGGACGATTCGTCGGAGATCTGGTGACGAATATTCTCACAAGTATTGGCTTCAACAATATCTTCTCCGTATTGGGACTACCTACTCTCAGACGCAGAAGCGCCGCGCCAAGCCCCACCTATGAGGAACCAGGAGCAATTCCACCACCACCATCGACGGGGCAGCCAACAGTCATTCAAAGGGAACCAACACCTACAATCTCCGCTCGTACACCAGCTGAAATTGTTGGCATTATCGTATTTGTGGGAATTATGCTGTTCGCTACGGTGACGGCAGTTAATATTTTGGGTATTCCCGCATTAACTACCCTTGTAAGCGGTATTATCGTCATTTTTGGGCGAATTTTAGCAGGATTGGTAGTATTCGCCATTGGATTATTTCTGGCAAACTTGGCTTACAACATCATCACCAGTTCGGGCGATCGCCAAGCCCAGATTTTAGGACAGATAGCCCGCATAGCAATTATTGCCCTCGTCTCAGCAATGGCGCTGCAACAGATTGGGATTGCCCAAGATATCGTAAATTTAGCATTCGGATTGCTATTTGGCGCGATCGCTGTTGCTTCTGCGATCGCCTTCGGTTTGGGTGGTCGGGAAATAGCCGGACAACAAGTACGGGAAATTCTCGAATCCTTCAAGCAGCAGCGTAATTTACCTCCACGGACGTGAGATAGTGGGGAGTCGGGAGTCGGAGTAGTCACTGGTCACTGGTCACTGGTCACTGGTCACTGGTCACTGGTCGCTGGTCACTGTTCCCTCACCCCTAGTTTCGCTACCAACTCATCTTTAATTCGATTCAGAATCGAAGTTTGGTCAAGGGAGGACAAAATGCGCGTAATGACGGCTTTTGGTCCTTCTGGTCCCCAAGTTGCGCCGTTGGCAAGGTATGCTTTTGTCACTTGTCCGATGCTGTAAGCAGAAACACCCGCCACACCTGCTTGGGTAATAGCAACAGAAAGGTAGGGAGCCAGGGTAATGCCCCCGGTAGCGGGGGTAGCTATACCAAGTAGGCTTTTCAGGGAACTTAAACCCAAATTTGCTAGCAATTGGCTGGCACTAATTCCGCCCAAACTCAGGGCGATTTTTTGTAGCAATTGCAAGGCTCCTGTCTGTGACATCGGAATGTCATATAACTTAGCTAGAGACAGGATGAGGATCGCATCGATCGCAGCTCCACTGAGCAGATCGACCATCATTATTGGGTTGAGGGCGATCGCTACGGCTTTAGTCATGGTTGCCCGCCAAATTAGGCGATCGGCACTGCTGGCACGAATTTCGAGTTTACGCTTGACAATTTGCTCGTTCACGTTGTCGGCATAAAGCATTGTATTGAGAGCAACTAAAGCTTTGCCTTCCCGATGTAAAATTTCGAGAATTTTTAACTTCAATTCCTCAACTTGCGGCTGTCCCTGGCTGAGTTGTACGCTTCTGGTTCCATCAGGACGCACGATCGCTTTTTTGGTCAAAGGAGAAGCCGCCGCCATGACAATTTCATCGGGAGAGAGTAATTCTTTGACTCGTTCGTCGCGAATTTTTTGATAGATCGCTATCCGGTCGGCTTGGGGATATTGGTCGATTTTATTAAATACCAACAGGATTGGCTTGCCAACGTCTCGCAGTTGGGAAAGAGCCTTGTGTTCTACTTGCGTCATATCTCCGGCGATCGCAAATAAAATCAGATCGGCACGATCGGCAATTTGCGCGGCGAGAGCAGCGCGAGTTTCTCCATCAACCTCATCTAAGCCGGGAGTATCAATCAGTTCTACTTGAGAATCACCGCTACTAGGCAAGGTAAATTTAACGTAGCGATCGCTCGCACCAATCGTTTCTTCTGTAACTTCCCACTGTACTTTTTGAGTGCTGCGAGTCACGCCATGCAGTGGACCCGTTTCAAAGACTTGCTGCCCTAACAAAGCATTAAGTAGAGATGATTTTCCCCTACCTACCATACCGAAGACAGCAATTTGCACCACCCTCTGCTCTAGATTTTCCAGCATCGTCTCTAACTGGGCGATCTCCGTTTCTAATCCCTCTCGTTCTTGTGGTTTGAGGTCGAGACGAGTGACTAAGTTATGAAGAGTATCTTTTGCCTGTTTGTAGTTAATTTCTGCCTGAATATCATCAAAGTCCCAAATTGCCTTATCTAATTCATCGGCTAATTCCGTCTCTTCTAAAGGCTCGTGCATAGATGGAAATAATCTCAGTTATCAGTGACTAGTGACTAGTGACTAGTGAAGACGAAAACTAGGAATCTAGCCGCCAGCCACCAGCCACTAACCACTCAAGACTCACTTTCTTTCGTTAGAAAGATCGCTTTCGCCTCTTCGATCCTATAAGTTGGTTTTGGTATTGTGGGAAGTAAGTCATTCGGAAAGCATTTCATAACGGTAGTATCATTGTGAGTCGTAAACGATTACCAGAAACTGTTGCCCACGTTCGGATTACACGACAATCTTGGCAGCACGGTTTGCTAGAGGGAGAAGTGTGCGCTGGTAATTTTGAGTGGCAATTCCAGTGGCGATTTCACCGAGGCGAGTTATCTGTTAAACCTTCGCAAGGACGGGCATTGATCCAAGAACCTCTTGGTCGCTTTTTAGAGCAACGGGATTATCAGCTAGAACCAGGCGGAGATTACGCATTTAAAATTCGGGCAGAAATTTAACGATTGGTAATTGGTAGTTGGTAGTTGGTAGTTGTTGGTTAGTAGTTTTTAGTTGCTGTCCCTGAAGCTCCCATTACCCATTACCAGCATCTAAATATCTTTCAATGAGCAATATTGCTACGATATCGTCGATCGCCCGTGGGGGTTGACGCATTCCCTGCGGGATGAGGCGAGAAAGACCAGTTGGAGGATACATCTGCCAGTAGCGATCGCGTGCTTCTAAAGTCGTGTTGCGCTCGTCTACCATGACTATTGTTAGCGGTTCTAGTTGTGCTTGACTAATTTTTTGCTGCCACTGTTTGGATGTGGTTCGATCGCCCATAACCAATAGGGAGATGGGATATTGTTGGCGTAACGCTTGAATAGTGGCGATCGCTTCTGTAGCTGGTACAACTTGATGGTAGGACAAATTACCATCCAGTCCCATCACTGCCACACCGCATTTATCTCGACCAGGATCGAAGCCTAATATCACAGTTGAGTCCATCCCCATGCCTACTCCCCACTCTCTGCTTCCTGGTTCTCTGCTCCCTGCTCCCTGCTCCCTGCTCCCTGCTCCCCACTCTCTGCTCCCTGCTCCTCTGCTCCTCTGCTCCCTGCTCCCTGCTCCCCGCTCCCTGCCCCCTGCTCAGTCGGCTGCGGTAAACTTTGTTGAGTACTAAATATCACCTGTCCGTTTTGGGTTGCTAGTAGCTCCACAGCTATAGGTCCAGCAGTGTAAATATTCTGAGCGGCGATCGCTTTCAATTCTAGCGGGCGATCGTAGCTCTGGAGTTGCTCGAAAAAGCGAATTAGGGTTTGGATACGATTGTCGGCAATCAGAAGATTCTCATCCAACACTCCGGCACGTTGAGCGCTAAATTTAGCAGCTTCTAACAACAAATCTATCCGCTGTCTCACTTCTCTAGTTGTCATTACTGCTGGGTTCGCTTCGATCCTAGATAAGACTTCTCCAGGTTTAAAGACTTGTTGATTCAACGCCACATCAGCAAAAACTTGCACGGAACTTTCCCCTACTACATAATTATTTGCAGCAAGAATGCGGACAAGATAATCTTGCCCATCGTCAATTTGCTTGATGAGCTGTTCGACTTGTTTTTCCGAAATTTTGACAACCCTTTGGGAAATTTTTTCTACTCCAGGTTGAGTTTGATTCATCGCATTACGGTTAGCTTCGCGCAGAATTTCTTCGATAGCTTGACGAGCGGCTGAAGGACGAACGATGCGCACTACCCGCGCCGCTAGTACTTGACCCCTGACTAATGCCAGATTCCCTTGGCGCAGCAGTTGTAAGTTCCTTGCTAAAGCAATTGCTTCTTTTTCCAAATCTTTCAGCAAAGCTTCTCTTTGGGCAATACTTAGGTCTCGCCGCTGAATTTCTCGATCTAATTTGGCAATTTCGCGGTCTTGCTGGTTAATTCTTGTTTTGAGTTGGTTTCGTTGGGCAACTAATGCTTGCAGTTCTTTCTGGTTCTGTTGAATTTCTTGGCGCAGCTTGCGTGCTTGCCCAGTCACCGTATTCAGCTGTGCTTGAGCTTGCTGATATTGCGAGGAGATTTGCTTGAGTTGACTGCGAGTCCGGTTGAGTTGAGCTTGGGTTTGTACTTGTCTATTTAAGGCTGCCCGTAATGATTGATTAATTTCTTTCAACCGCTTTTGGGCTGCTGCTTGCTGTTTTTGGGCTTCTATCTGCTGGGCTTTCTGTTCTGCCCTAGCTTGAGCCAGTTCCTGCTCGACTTGAGTTTTGGCTTTGGTAGTTGTTTCTAATTGCTGGCGAGTTTCGGTTAAATCTTGTCGCCTTAATTCCAGCAATCGTTGTACCCTACCAATCTCAAAGATTCCATCTCGCAACCTCTTGTCAAAAGCTAGCAAAACCCCCAAAGTGGAAAAAGAAATCACCATCCCAGTCAAGATGGTAATCAAAGTAGCTGTGTTGCGGGGACGCAGTTTAAACAAACTCAGCCGCGCTTTGCCTACTTTCGTGCCGATGCGATCGCCCACCGTCGCGATTACACCCCCCAAAATAATAATTGCTGCAATCCAGATGAATCCGGTGGACATTTCTTGTTGCGATTTACGTCATCCAGATACAGCCTATCCTAATAATGAAGGAGTAGGGAGTCAGTTATCAGTGACCAGTGACCAGTAACCAGTGACCAGTTAGTTATTTTATCTCCTCTGCCCACCTGCACACCTGCTTCCTTGTCCCCCTTGTCCCCCTTGTCCCCCTTGTCTCC